>NZ_JBXFWG010000035.1:0-44980 GCF_056854535.1 Stenotrophomonas sp. STEN054
GCCTGGATGACAGCGGTCACGATTGAAGGTGGGGGTTTTCTGCAGGGCTTGCAGCCCTGCACCTGCAGAGGCCGAAGCCGAAGCCGAAGGAAGATTAAGAGCGGCATTCCGGGGGATGGCGGGGTACTGTGGGTTTGCGGGGTGTGAGCCGCATGGGCCCGAGGCATGCCTCGGGCGGATTGGGCAGGACGCCCAACCCCGGTCTTGCCGTGTGCGCAGGACAGCGCACACGAGCAAGCGGCGACCAAGCCCCCATGGATGGGTTTGCGGCGTCCCCGCAAACCCACAGTGCCCCGCCATCCCCCGGAATGCCGCTCTTGATCTTCCTTCGGCTTCGGCTTCGGCCTCTGCAGGTGCAGGGCTGCAAGCCCTGCAGAAAACCCCCACCTTCAATCGTGACCGCTGTCATCCAGGCTGATGATCCCGCGCCGCAGCGCCTGCGTCACCGCATGCGTGCGGTCACCCACGCCCAGCTTGTCCATCAGGCTCTTCATGTGCGCCTTCACCGTCTGCTCGGAAATCTGCATCCGCTCACCGATGCGCTTGTTCGACAGGCCACCGGCAACGTGCCGCAGCACTTCCGTCTCGCGCGGCGACAGCCGGTCTTCCACCACGTGGGCGGCGATGCTCGCGGCCACCGCGGGTGGAATCGCGGCGCGGCGGCCACCGGCCACCGTGCGGATCGTGTCCACCAGTTCGTGGCGCAGCATATCCTTCAGCAGGTAGGCGCTCGCGCCGGCCTGCAGCGCACGTACCGCACGCACGTCGCCACGGTAGGTGGTCAGCACGATGATGCGTGCGCGCGGGTCCAGCGCACGGATCCGCACGATCGCTTCCACGCCATCCAGGCGCGGCATCTGCAGGTCCATCAGCACCACGTCCGGCTGCAGTTCCTGGTAGCGCGCGACGGCTTCTTCGCCATCGGCGGCTTCGCCCAGAAGGCGCAGGTCAGGTTGCGCGCCGAGCAGGGCGGCCAGGCCGTCGCGCAGCAGGGGATGGTCGTCGACCACCAGCACGCCGATCGGGGAAGAAGACTCAGTCATTGTGCTTTGCACTCCAGGGCCAGCGCCAACGTGGCGGCCGGCGGTGATACAGGCGCCGTGCGGGAACCGCCAGCGCGACTTCGGTGCCCAGGCCCGGGCGGGTCCACAGCTGCAGTTCCGCGCCCAGCCGCTGCGCGCGTTCGCGCATGCCCTGCAGGCCCCAGTGGCCATGGCCGGCATCATCGTCGGCAATGCCGACGCCGTCGTCGCGCACATGCAGCAGGAAGCAGCGGCTGCCGTAGGACAGCTCCACTTCGATGGCGTTGGCCTGGGCGTGGCGCAGGGCATTGCGGATCGCTTCGCGTCCGATCAGGAACACTTCCTCCACGGCATCGGGCCGCAGTGTCGGTGGCGTGCCTTCGACGGTCAGGCGCAGCGGGTTGGTGCCCTGGCCGGCGTACTCGGCATGCACGTCGGCCAGTGCGGTGGCCAGGTCGCGGCCGGCGAAGGGACCATCGCGCAGCGCATTGACCCGCTCGCGGCCCTCGGCGAGATTGCGCTCGGCCAGCTGCATTGCCGATTCCAGCTGAGTGCGCACGTTGTCCGGCGTCTGCGCCGACTGGCTGATCGCATGCAGGCGCAGGATCAACCCCTGGCTGCCCTGCAGCAGGGTGTCGTGCAGATCGCGGGCGATGCGCTCGCGCTCGCCATGGCGTTCCTGCAGGCGCGCGCGGAACAGTGCGGCCAGCTGTCCGCTGCGGATGCGCACGGCCACCATGAGCGCCACCAGTACCAGTGCCGCGCACAGCAGCTTGAACCAGATCGTCTGCACGAAGGTGGAGGCGATGCTGAAGCTGCGGCTGGCCGGCGCCGTGCTCCAGATGCCGTCTTCGTTGGCCGCTTCCACCTCAAAGCGGTACGTGCCCGGGGCGAGGTTGGTGTAGTAGGCACGCGTGATGCTGCCGGCGTCCTGCCAGCCTTCGTCCACGCCGGACAGCCGGTAGCGGTAGCGGTTGCGTTCCGGCCGGGCCAGCGACAGCGCCACGTAGTCGATCTGCAGCTGGGTAGTGCCGGCCGGCAGGCGCAGCCCTTCCTGCAGCGGAGCCTGGGTGGCGCCATACAGCACGTCGCCGATGCGCACACCCGGTGCCCGGGTGTTGGTGTGCGCAGCGTTGGTGTCCAGCCACGCCAGCCCCTGGTTGGTAGCCAGCCACAGCAGGCCGTCAGCGGCCAGCGCGGCGGTGGGAATCGGGCCGCTCTGCAGCGCGATGCCGGGCATGCCGTCGACTGCGTCGAACAGGCGCGGTGCCACCGGTTGATGGGTGAGCACGGCTGTACGCAGGGCGGTGCGGTCCAGCCGCACCAGCCCGCGGCTGCCATTGAGCCAGAGCCGCCCATGTGCGTCGGCGACCATGCCGGTGATGCCTTCCAGCACGCCCGCCATGTCCGTGCGCACCTCGCTGAAGTGACCGTCGCCGATGCGCGCGGCCAGCCCGGCTTCGCCGGCCACCAGCAGCATGTCCTGGTCCTGCAGCAGGGCCGTCACCGGTCCAACGGCCAGCCCCTGGCGGGTATCGAACGTCGCCACGCCGCGGTCGTCCATGCGCCGCAGCCGGCCATCGGCATAACCCAGCAGCACGGCGCCTTCGTTGGCCATCGCCATCGACGAACAGGCCTGTTCGGGCAGCCGCGGCTGGCGGTACCACTGCCCGTGCTGGTAGCGCAGGACGCCACGCTCGCCGACACACATCCAGGCGTCATCGTCGTTGTGGAACAGCAGCGCCTGCAGGGGCTGCCCGGTGTAGGGGGCCGGCAATGGAATGCGCGTGGCGTGGCCGCCGACGGTGCGGACCAGGTTGATCCAGTCGAACTGCCACAACGGTGTCGGCGCCTGGCGTGCGGCATCCTGCAGCTGCCAGGCGCTCCCGCCCAGCAATGTGCGGCGCAGGTCGTAGGGTTTCAGGTTCTCGCCATAGCCATACACGCGACCGTCGCTGGCGCGTACCAGCGAGCGATAGGGATCACTGGGGCCGGCTGCGAGGGTCTGCACGCTGCGCGCGCGGAAGCGGTTGAGGCCAAGGTTGGTGCCGACCCAGAGATTGCGTTCGCGATCCAGCAGGACCGGAACTGCCGACGTGGCGGTCAGGCCCTGCGGCGCATCAAAGCGCTCCATGCGCGTGGCCTGGTCGCCCTCGAAGGTGACCCTTGCCACGCCGCCATGCGGGCTCATCGTGGCCCACAGCGTGCCATCGGCGGTGAACTGCAGGCGCGCGGCGACGAGTTCGGGCAGGCGTCGCGCCTCGCGCTCGGCGGCAGGCAGCAGGCCGTGCGCGCTGGCCAGCGGCGAGGTGCCGCGAATGCGGTCGGCCAGCCAGATTTCGCCGCGCGGGCTTTCGGCCAAGGAGGCCATCTGCGAGACGGCGATGCCGGTGTCCTCGAACGCGCTGGCACCGGCGGGCCGTCGCCAGATCTTCAGGTCGGCCAGCACCCAGAACGTGCCCTGGCGATCATGCAGCAGCCACTGCACGCGTCGATCCGGCACGCCGCTGTCGCGGGGCAACGCGCGCCATTGCTGCCCATCGAACCAGCGCAGGCCACCGTTGATGGCCGCCCACAGTCGACCGTCGCGATCACGGCTGAAGTGCGGCACCACGCCGATCGGCACGCCCTCGGCGCGGCCGAAGCTGCGCAGGCGGCTGCCGGAGAGCTGGCTGATGCCGGCCTGGAAATAGCCGATCCACAGGCTATCGTCGGCATCCGTTGCCAGGGTGACCATGTTGGTGGAGGGAAACGAGCTGCCCGACGGCGCGGCCTGGCGCTCGAAACGGCGGCCGTCGAAGCGGTACAGGCCCGAGCCCGTCGCCAGCCACAGCATGCCCTGCGGGTCCTGGGCAATGTCCCAGATGTCGCCGGGCGCACCCTGTCCGACCCGCCACGCGGTGTGCTGGTAGCCGGGCATGCCGTCGGCCACGACCGGCCGCTGCTCGGCGAAGGCGGGCAGGGCGATCAGCAGCAGGCACGACAGCAGCGCCCGCAGGCGACGCAGCAAGGGGAGGGGGCGGCCACGCATGGGCAGCATTCTGGCAGGTGCGGGGCAGCCGAGGGTGACCCGAACGGGGTAGGCGCGGTGGCGGCGGGATCGGCTATCACGCCGGCCATGGAGTGGTGGAGGCCGAGGACGCAGCGTCTGTTCGTGATGTTTCCCGACCGTGGGCCCGGCCTGGGCCTGCTCTGGCTGCGGCTGTACCTGGCCGCTGCCCTGTGTGCGCCGGGATATTCTGGACTGCGTGGCAGTGTGGCTGAAGGGCGCGGCGGTGCCGCTGCTGGCACGTCGGCCTCCCCCGAACGGGTGAGTGGTGGCCTCGACGGACGGGGGTAGGGCATCGGTACCTGGCGGCCCACCATGGGGCACCCCGTCGCGGTGCTCTGTCATGGCTGAAGCTTCATCGCCCGTTGCTCCAGCCCCCGCGTTGGCGCCACACCAGGCTGCCGCCCTGCAGCGCGCATTGCACTACATCGATGCGCATCTGTCGCAGCCGCTGCGGGTGACGGAGCTGGCCGAGGTGGCCTGCGTGAGCCGTTTCCATCTGGTGCGGCTGTTCCGCACCGGTACCGGCGCCAGCCCGCTGCGCTACCTGCGCCGTCGTCGCATCGAACGCGCGCGGCAACTGCTGCCGGCCGGCGACCAGCCGATGTCCCGCCTGGCCCAGCATCTGGGCTTCTTCGACCAGAGCCATTTCGTCCGCAGCTTCCGTGCCGAGACCGGCTGCAGCCCCGGCCAGTACCTGGCCGGTGATGCCGCCCTGCACATACCCGCTGTCCACCCCGCTTCTGTTGCCCCGCCCACTTCTGGAACCCACCCATGACCACTGCCACCGCCACGCCTGCCAAGGGCCTGCTTTCCCCGACCGACCATGCCCTGGTGCTGATCGACTTCCAGTCGCAGATGGCGTTTGCCACCCACACCATCGACATCTCCGCGCTGCGCAACAACGTCTCGCTGATCAGCAAGGGTGCCAGGGGCTTCAACGTGCCGGTGGTGCTCACCACCGTCGCCGAGACGTCGTTCTCCGGCCCGATGTTCCCGGAGCTGCCGGAGATCTTCGCTGGCCAGGCCGTGTTCGACCGCACCTCGATGAATACCTGGGAAGACCAGCCGGTGATCGATGAGATCAACCGCATCGGCAAGCAGCGCCTTGTGCTGGCAGGCCTGTGGACCAGCGTGTGCATCGTCGGCCCGACCCTGTCGGCGCTGGAGCAGGGCTTTGAGGTCTACGTGATCACCGATGCCTGCGGCGATGTCAGTGATGAGGCACATGAGCGTGCGATCACCCGCATGGTGCAGGCGGGCGCGCGCCCGATCACCAGCGTGCAGTACCTGCTGGAACTGCAGCGTGACTGGGCCCGTGGCGAGACCTACGGCCTGACCACCGGCATCGCCCGTGACCATGCCGGCGGCTACGGCATCGGCATCCAGTACGCCAAGACCATGTTCGGCGCACAGGAAGGCGGCCACTGAGCATGGGCAACGGGCATGGCCTCGACCTGGCCCTGCTGATGCTGCGCGTGGCAGGGGGAGGTTTCCTGCTGCCACACGCGCTGGGCAAGCTGTTTGGCTGGTTTGGCGGCCCGGGCCTGGCTGGTTTTGCCGGCGAACTGCGCGGCTTCGGTTTGCCGGCGGTGGCGCCGCTGCCGCTGCTGCTGGCCCTGTTGCAGGTAGCCTCCGGGGTGGCCGTGCTGTTGGGCTGGCAGACCCGCATTGCCGCACTGGCCGCGGCCGCGTTCATTGCCTTCACCGCGCTGCTGGCCCTGCCCAAGGGCTGGTTCTGGATGCGCGGTGGCACCGAGTACCCGCTGATGTGGACGCTGGCCCTGCTGGCGATCGCGTTGGCCGGGCCGGGCGCCTGGGCGCTGGATGGCCTGGCCCTGCCTGAAGACATCGCATGAGTTCCTCCCCCCTCGACCACGGCCGACGCAACGTCGTGCTGGCCAGCGGCGCCGCGATGGCGCTGGGGCTGGCCGGCGGTGCCGCCGCGGCCATCGAAACCCTTCCCAAGGAGCGCCGCATGAGCACGCTGGTCATCAGAAACGCCCGCGTCACCACCCTTGATCCGCAGCAGCCGCACGCGCAGGCACTGGCGGTTCAGAACGGCCGCATCGCCGCGGTCGGCAGCGACGAGCAGATCATGCGCGAATGGGGCAACGAGGCCACCATCATTGATGCACAGGGCCGCCGCATCGTGCCCGGCCTCAACGACAGCCATACCCACCTGATCCGCGGTGGCCTCAACTACAACCTGGAACTGCGCTGGGATGGGCTGCGTTCGCTGGCCGATGCGATGGCCATGCTGAGGGCGCAGGTCGACCGCACCCCGGCACCGCAATGGGTGCGCGTGGTCGGTGGCTTCACCGCAACGCAGTTCACCGAAAAGCGCCTGCCGACCCTGCACGAGCTCAACGACATCGCGCCGGACACGCCGGTGTTCCTGCTGCACCTGTACGACCGGGCGCTGCTGAACCGCGCCGCCCTGCGTGCCTGCGGCTACACCAAGGAGACGCAGGATCCGCCCGGTGGCCAGATCGTGCGCGACTCGCTGGGCAACCCGACCGGCCTGCTGCTGGCCAAGCCCAATGCGCTGATCCTGTACGCGACGCTGGCCAAGGGCCCGCGCCTGCCGATCGAGTACCAGGCCAACTCCACGCGCCACTTCATGCGTGAGTTGAACCGCTTGGGCATCACCTCGGTGATCGATGCCGGTGGCGGCTTCCAGAACTACCCGGAGGACTACCAGGTCATCGAGCAGCTGCACCGCGACGAGCAGCTGACCGTGCGCATCGCCTACAACCTGTTCACCCAGAACAAGGGCAACGAGGTCAACGATTTCCGTGGCTGGAGCGAGATCCTGCAACCGCGCCAGGGCGATGACCTGCTTCGCCACAACGGTGCCGGCGAAATGCTGGTGTTCTCCGCCGCTGACTTCGAGCTGTTCAACGAGCCGCGGCCGGAATTGCCGCCGGAGCTGGAGCCTGAGCTGCACGACGTGGTGAAGCTGCTGGTGGAAAAGCGTTGGCCGTTCCGCATCCACGCCACCTACGACGAGAGCATCACCCGCATCCTGGATGTCTACGAGCAGGTGAACCGCGAGGTGCCGTTCGATGGCCTGCATTGGTTCATCGACCATGCCGAAACCATCACCCCGCGCAATATCGAACGCATCCGTGCACTGGGAGGCGGCATCGCCGTGCAGCATCGCATGGCTTACCAGGGCGAGGCCTTCGTCGAGCGCTATGGCGTGCAGGCCGCGCGGCATACGCCGCCGGTCAAGCGCATGCTGGCCGAGGGCGTGCCGGTCGGTGCCGGTACCGATGCGACCCGCGTGGCCAGTTACAACCCGTGGGTGGCGCTGTCCTGGCTGGTGACCGGGCGCACGGTCGGTGGCCTGGCCCTGTATGGCGGCGAGAACCTGCTGGAACGCGAACAGGCACTGCGCCTGTGGACCCAGGGCAGCGCGTGGTTCTCCGGCGACGAAGCGGTGAAGGGCACGCTGAAGCAGGGCCAGCTGGCCGACTTCATCCTGCTGTCGTCTGATTTCTTCCGCGTCGATGATGCGCGGATCGCCGACATCACCAGCCTGCTGACCGTGGTCGGTGGCCGCATCGTGCACGCCGACGGCGACTATGCCGGCCTGGCACCGCAGCTCCCGCCGGCAATGCCGGACTGGTCGCCGGTGAACACGTTTGGTGGCTACCACGTTGGCGGCACCGCCACCGGCCTGGCTGCGGCGCACCACCACCACCACCGTGTGGCCTGCGGTACCCACGGTGCCCACGGCCATGCCGCGCAGCACGCGGCACCGACCGATGACCTGACCGCGTTCTGGGGCGCGATGGGCTGCTCCTGCTTCGCGTTCTGAGCAGGGAAAAAGGGGGACGGCGGCGCTTTGGGGCGCCGCCGCGTTGCATCACTTGCGTGCGAACGCCAGCAGGTCGGCGTTGAACTGGTCGGCGTGGGTGATGGTCAGGCCGTGCGGGGCACCGGCGTAGACCTTCAGTTCGGCATCCTTGATGATCTGCGAGGACAGCTTGGCCGACGCATCGAACGGCACGATCTGGTCGTCATCGCCATGCACGACCAGGGCCGGCACGTCGATCTTCTTCAGGTCTTCGGTGTAGTCCACTTCCGAGAACTCGTGCACGCAGTCGTACTGGCCCTTGACGCCGCCCAGCATGCCCTGCAGCCAGAACGAATCGCGCATGCCCTGGGTGACGCTGTTGCCATCACGGTTGGCGCCGAAGAACGGTGCCGTCAGGTCCTTGAAGAACTGCGAACGATCACCGCCGGTGCCCTTGCGGATGCCGTCGAACACTTCCAGCGGGGTCCCGGCCGGGTTGGCCTCGGTCTTCAGCATCAGCGGCGGTACGGCGCCGACCAGCACCACCTTGGCCATGCGCTTGCTGCCGTGGCGGCCGACGTAGTGGGCCACTTCACCACCACCGGTGGAATGGCCGACCAGGATCGCGTCCTTCAGGTCGAGGGCATCGAGCACCGCGGCCAGATCGTCGGCGTAGGTGTCCATGTTGTTGCCGTCCCAGGTCTGGCTGGAGCGGCCATGGCTGCGGCGGTCATGGGCGATGACGCGGTAGCCGTTCTGGCCCATGAACAGCATCTGCGGATCCCACGCATCCGACGACAGCGGCCAGCCATGGGCGAACACGATCGGCTGGCCAGTGCCCCAGTCCTTGTAGAAGATGCGGGCGCCATCTTTGACGGTAACGAAGTTGCTCATTGCAGGTTCCTTTGGCGGTAGGGGAATCACGCCGGCGGTGACGCTGCCGGCGTACCGGCAGTACAGCGCAGGATCCGCCGCGCGGCTTGCACGCCTGTGTCCGATGGATGGCAGGCGGACAGAGACGGGGACGACGCATTCCGCTCTGGCGGCAGTCGGTCGGTGCTGGCCACGATGCCCGTTCTGCTACGGAGGATGCGGCATGAAGAGGATGCTGTCGGGGGCGATCGCGGGTTGGCTGCTGGCCGGTGCCGCGCTGGCCCAGACCCATGTCTACAAATGCGTGGACGGGCCGCACCCGGTCTACCAGCAGACGCCGTGCCAGGGCCGGGCGGAATGGCGCTGGGACGTGCCGGCCGAGGCGGCGCAGGCACGAGGCAAGGGTGAGTCGAAGCCCGCGCGCCCGGCGCAGGCGGGTGCGCCGAAGTCCAATGTGCGGCGTGGCCGCCGTGGTCAGGCCGAGGGCGCGCTGATCACCCTCGCGCGTGATCCGGCCGGCTGCGAGCAGGCACGCCGCGAGCAGGCGCGGAAGATGACGCGTGCGCGTCGGCTGGACTACCAGCAGCGGCGGCAGCTGGATGACGCCCTGCGCCTGGCCTGCCAGTCCCCCTGAAACAGCAACGGCACCCGAAGGTGCCGTCGCGTGTGGTGCAGTGCCACGACGTCAGTTGCCGTCGCTGGCGGCCGCCGGCACAGCGGAAGCTTCCGCCTTCGGCAGGCTGAGCTCCGGATTGCCCTGTTCGGCCTGCAGGATCTGGATGCGGCGCTGCAGGGCGTCCAGCTGGTTGTTGGTGCTCTGCACATCGGTGCTCAGGCTGACCGCCTGCTGCTGGGCCTGCTGCAGGGACGCGCTGACCTGGGCCGACTGTGCCTGCTGCTGCTCCATTTCCTGCTGCAGGGTGCGCAGGCGTTCTTCGTTGTACGACACCAGGCGCTCGGTGTAGCGCTTGCCTGCTTCCAGGCGGGTGGTGTCGATGTAGACCTGGGCCAGCTGCTCGGTCTGCTGCACGAAGGTGCGGTAGACGCGCTCGGCGTTGTCGACGGCATCGGTCTTGATGACGCGCCAGAAGTTCTTTTCCTGGAACAGCGCCACGTAGTAGGTCAGGGTGCTGGCGTTGAACAGCAGGCTGGCGCCGTAGTTGCCGTTGTAGGTGGTACGCAGCTCGGTCAGCTGGTTGCCATCCATCAACTGCTTGAGTTCGTCCACCGTATTGCGCACCACCGGCCCGCTGCGGACCGGTTCGGCCGCCGCTTCGCGATCGCCGCGCGCCGCCAGTGCCGACGGTGCGACCAGGATCATGGCCATGGCCAGCAGTGCCGCGCCGCGCGGGTACCGGGCGAAGACGGTGCCCCCTGAAGTTTCTCGCATGTCTAGACCATCCACGAATGAAGTGTGGTTGAAATGGATGTGGTTCCCCGCGGCGAGTCTAGCATGGGTGCAGCAGACGCCAACCGCACTGGACCGCACTCAATACACCAGCTGGGCGGCATTGCACTGGATCGACTGCATGCTGACGTCGGTCCGGCCAAGTTCCAGGCCCAGCAGGTCGGCCAGCAGGTTGGTCAGCAGCGCGCCGACGCTGTTGAGCACTGGCTTGAGGATGTCCAGGATCGGCGTGAGCACCATGCACAGCAGGCCTGAGCAGCTGACGTTGTTGCCAGGGGCGGTGACCCCGCCGCCGGCACTCGGGTCGTTGAATCCGCCGGGCCTGGTCTGGATGTAGGACGCCAGGTTGTCGCGGACGCAGGTGTTGTAGCTGACCAGATTGCTGATCAGGCTGTCACAGCGGTTGATCAGCAGGCCGCCGAGCAGCGCGCCGAGGGCACCATCAAGCAGACCAAGGCCCTGGCCGGTCACTGCAGTGCGGTATCCCGTCCACACCGAACCGTCATCCCAGCAGGTTGTCAGGCCCAGCAGGCAGAGACGGGGAACACCTTTGCTGACGGTCCAGTCGCCCAGCGGTGCGAGGTTCTGCGCGGCATTGCCATCGCGCAGCAGCGGAATGACGTTGTCGACGTTGTAGCGGCCACCCGCGGGGTGCGCGGCGGTCAGGTAGCGGTCGGCCAGTGCGGTGGCGGCCTGCTTGGGGTCGCTTGCCGGGCCGCGCAGCATGCCGGACAGCACGCGCAGCAGCTCAGTGACCAGGCCTGACACCGTATCGCCCAGCGCCAGCGGATTGATCCGCGTGGAGCCGGTCTGGCCCGCGGCCAGGGTCAGGTTCTGGCTGTCGGTCAGTGCCCCCAGCGTGATCTTGTTGTTGATCATTGGCTGGCCGAGCAGGGTCAGCAGCTGTGCGTTCTGCAGTGTCGCATCGCAGACATTGCTCTTGGAGAACAGATCGGCGGCATTGACGGCGCCGACGCAGGCCCGCAACACCGACGAATCGACCTTGACCGTGGCGGTCGGCGGCGTGGCGCCGCACTGGATCGCGGTCAGCGTACCCATCGCATTGGTGACATCGACGTGCAGCGGCAGGTGCAGGCGCGTACCCAGCAGTGACAGCAGTGCGCCGATCGCGGGCACGCGGTTGCTGTCGACGTCCACCATCAACCGTACCTGCGCGTTGTAGGCGCGCGCACCGATGCCGCCGATGGCGATGGACGGCGGCTCGATCACGCCGGCCTTGGCGTCGATGCCGAGCAGGTTGAGCCCGCGGACCTGCAGGCCATTGCTGTCGTTGGCGATGGAAATGCCGGTATTGAGCAGGTCCAGCACGTTGATCTTCGATTCCAGCGCGCTGCCGATGGTTCCATCCGGCGCGATCACTTCGGCGAACAGGCCGCCACCGCCGGTCTCACTGCCGAGGGTGATGTTGGCCTGGTTGATGTCCAGGCCGGTCGACACCAGGCTGCCCAGCGCGCGCAGCTGCGCGGCGGCCACGCTGTCACGCCCGAGCACGACGGCGGTGGCATCGATCAGTTTCGCCAGCGAGATCTTGTTGACCGACAGCAGGCGGTTGAAATCGGCCACGCTCAGGTTGGCCTCCACCGGGATGCCCAGCGCCTTGAGCAGGCCCGACGGAGTCACGCTGGCCTGGGCCAGGCCGTCGTAGGACAGCACGGTGGCGTTGCTCGCATCCAGGCCTACCAGGCGCAGGGTGGACATCAGCGGTGAGTTGCCATTGGTACGCAGCAGCTGCGAGCCCACGCTGAACACCGCCGACGGCGCGGTGCGCTTGGCCACGGCCTGGGCGCTGACCGTCGGCAGCTGCGCATTGATGCCGAAGAACGGCAGCACGCTGCGATACGCCACCACCTTCACCGCGTTGCGCGGGTTCTCCGCGCTGACGGTGGCGAGGAAGTGATCGGCGCTGGCCTGGTTGGGGTTCCAGTTGCCGCAGCTCACCTCAAGCTGGCCACCAAAGCCATTTTCCTGCAGTGCGTTGTGGCGGGCGGCGGCGTTGTCGGTGTTGCCGGGCGTGCACAGGTCCAGACGCTGCGCGCCCGCCAGCGCGGCCAGATCGGCCACCTTCTGCGCATCGCGCTTGGCCCAGAGCAGGTAGCCGACTTCCACCAGGCCGAGCATCGTCACCAGCGAGACCAGCACCAGCATCATGGTGACCGACATGCCACCTCGTTGGTGGAAGGCGAGGGTGCGCGGCGCACGGCTCATCGTCGAATCCTCAGCGGCCGGAGCCGGACGCGCCGGAAGCGGGCGTGACATCGGTTTCGAAGAACTCCGGAATTTCGTGCTCGAAGCTCTTCAGGTAGCGCGCATAGCTGGCCGTGGCCTGGTCGCCGAGGATCGGCAGGCGGGCGCCTGCCTGGGCACCCGAGGCCTGCAGTTGGAACAGGTGGCGCACGGTCGCGCCGTTGCCTGTCGGCACCAGGGTGGCCGGCGGTGCGGCCTGGGTGCTGACGGCGGAGGCGGTCGTCGCGACCGCAGGTGCGGTGAGATCCACGGTGGGCCGCTGCTGGGCCGGCGCCGACGGCGGCGCGTGCACAGGGGCCAGCGCAGCGGGCAGGGGGCCGCCCATCATATGGCCGGTAAGTGGCGTCTGCGGCGACTGTGCGGCGCTGGCCGAAGCCCACAGCAGGCACGTAGTGGCCAGGGCCATGCGGGAACGGAACAGGAGAATGGAAGCGGTCATGGCGTGTTCCCGGTGGAGTGGTCGGCACTGCCGAAGCGTTCGAGCATGGTCGGAGCCAAGCGCGGGACGAGGCGGTCGTCGCGCTCGGCGCGTGGGGTTTCGGCGGCGATCTGGCCGCGCACTGCCGCGCGGGTCGGCATTGCGGTGCGTGCTGCAGCGACGGGGGCGGTGGCCGGCGCGCTGCGTGCGGCGTCACGCTGCTGCCAGCGTGCGCGGATCTGCTGCGCCTGCTCGCTGATGCTGCGCTGTACGTCCGGGCTGAGCTGGGCCTGCGTCGCCAGCCGCTCGGCCGTGGCCGCATCGCCGCGCAGCACGGCCCACAGCGTCAGGTTGGCGGTGGCCTTGGCATTGCCCGGCTGCAGCTCCAGCGCCTTGGCCAGCGGTTCGCGTGCCTGCTCCAGCTGGCCGGCACGCAGGCGCGCGTAGCCCAGGTCGCCGAGGTAGTCGGTGTTCAACGGCTGCAGGCGGGTAGCGCGCGCCAGCGCCAGTTCGCTGGCAGCATCATCGTTGCGGCGCGCTGCGATCAGGCCAAGGCCATGCGCGGCGGCCGCGGCCTGGGCGCCGGAATCGAGGCTGCGATAGATATCGGCGGCCGCGTCGGCCTGGCCGGTCTCGCGCAGGGCGTCGGCCTGCAGCAGGCGCAAAGCGGGTGCGTCGCCGAAGCGCTGCCGATAGGCGTCGGCATGGGCCAGCGAGGCAAACCACGCGCCCTGCTGCTGCATGCGCGCGATCAATTCCAGGTAGGTGTTGCGGCTGTCCTGCGGCGACGGCGTAGGCTCGGCCAGGCTGGGCCCCTGGCGATAGGTCGGGGTGGTCGAAGCGCAGCCGGCGAGCACGGCCAGGGCGCACAGCAGACAGGCGGGGCGAAGCGCAGGCATGAGGTTCATCCCATCTTGGTCAAGGTATTGGCCAGCGCCACCAGCGCAGGGCCGGCAAGCACAAGCATCAGTGCCGGCAGCAGGGTCAGCATCATCACCACGGTCATCTTCACTGAGAGCTTGCCGACCTTTTCCTTCAGCGTGTTGCGGCGCTGCTCGCGCAGGCGCACGCTGAACTGCCGCAGCGGTTCCTGCACCGCGCCGCCATGCGCATGCACCTGCAGGATCAGCTGCACGAGGCTGGACAGGTCGTCATCGCCATAGACCTCGCTGAGGCGACGCAGCGACTGCGCGCGCGTGCGGCCGAGCGAATAGGCGGTGTTTGCTTCCTTGATCTCGCGACCCAGCACGGGCAGCGCATCGGGCAGCTTGTCACCCAGCGTCTGCAGGCTCTGGTCCATGCTGAAGCCCACGCCCTGCAGCAGGCGCAGCAGGTCGATCAGCAGTGGCAATTCGTTGGACACCGCACGGCGCCGCCGCGACACCCAGCTGGACAGCGCGAACTTCGGCAGCAGCAGTCCCGCCGCCAGCGCAGCGATGACCACCATCAGGCGTGACACGCCGGTGGCATCGCTCATTGCCAGTGCGGCCACCAGCACCAGGACGGCGAGCATCAGGCGCAGGGCGAGGTAGATGGCGGTGCCACGTCGCGTGTTCCAGCCGGCGAGGTCGAGCAGCAGCCGGTCCTCACTGGCCAGCAGCGCCGCTTCCAGGCGGCCGCCGGCAAATACCTGGCCGAGCTGCTGCAGCCAGCCGAAGGCGTCGCGCGCAGGCGCGGGCTCCGGCGGTGCGGCATCACGCGGGCGCAGTGCGGTCTGCAGGGTCGCAGAGGTGCGCGCTTCGCGGCTGCCACGCACCCACCCGCCGAGGCCGAGCAATGCCACGCCTGCGGCCAGTACCAGCAGGGCCAGCATCCACCAGGTGGCGGCGCTCATCGCAGGTCTCCCGGGTACAGATGCTTGGTCATAGCGAGCGCGCCAGTCTATACAGCAGGAAACCACCGACCAGCTCAAGGCCGAGGGCCATCAACAACACCTTGTGGCCCAGCGGGTCGTGCAGCACGGGCTGGAAGAAATCGGGACTGCTGATCGCCATCAGCACGGCGCAGGCTGGCGGCAGCAGGCCCAGCACCCAGGCCGACATCCGCGTTTCAGAGGTAGTCGCCGCCAGTTCCTGCTGCGCCTGCTCGAGGTCGCGCATGAAATCGCCCATGCGCTGCAGGATCTGGTCGGAACGTCCGCCGACGCGCACGCTGACGCCGACCACCACCGCAAGCACCTTGAGCACGTCCATCTGGTAGGGCTGCGCCGCCAGGCCCAGCGCACGGTCAAGGTCCATGCCGCTGCGCGCGTAGCGCACGGTGGTGTCAAGCATGCCGCGTAGCGGCGCGGTGGTCTGCACCGAAGCGGTCTGGAAGGCCATCTGCAGGCTGTTGCCGAGTGCGGTCAGGCGCACCAGGTTGTCGAGGAAATCCGGCAGCTGGTGCAGCAGGCGCGCACGCAGGCGGGTGGTGCGGCGGACGATCCACAGCCCGCAGCCGAGCAGGTACAGGCCCAGCGTGAGCGGGAACATCCACAGTGTACCCAGGCGCAGCACGGCGACGACGGAAAGCGCGATGCCCGGCGCGAGCAGCAGCAGCGGCAGTTTCCAGCCCGGGTCCAGGCCGGCGCGCTGCAGGAAGGCGTCCCAGGGGAGGGCGCGCCTGGCTGCGGCGGGCGCGGCACGCGCGGGATCGGTCGCTGGCAGCGGCGTGGTGCCACCGCGGCCGAGCTGCTGCTCGGCGTGCTGCAGCGAGCTCTGGCGCTGCTCGCGGCCGTGCGCGGCGCCCCACAGCCACACGGCCGCAGCCAGCAGCACGGCGACGATGCTCAGCAGCAGGAGCGCGGCGGTGCCCATTTCAGAAGTCTCCGTACAGCGACTCGCGCAGCTGCTGGCGGAACGGCTCCAGCTTGCGCGAATGCGGCTGGAAGCCGAGGCCGATCCAGCGGTTGACCTCCGCCCCGTTCGCGTCCACCTGCACTTCGTGGCGGAACATCTCCTGGGTGGTGATCAGGTTGTCGCTGACCCCGGTGATCTCCGTGATCGACACCAGCACGCGGCGGCCACTGGGCAGTCGCGCGATCTGCACGATGAAGTCGATCGCGCTGGCGATCTGCCGGCGCAGGCTGTCCTCGCTGCCCTGGAAGCCGGCAAAGCCGGCCAGCATCTCGATGCGGTACAGGCAGTCGCGCGGCGAGTTGGCGTGGATGGTGGCCATCGAACCGTCATGGCCGGTGTTCATCGCCTGCAGCATTTCCAGCACTTCGGCGCCACGCACCTCGCCGACCACGATGCGGTCCGGGCGCATGCGCAGGCTGTTGCGCACCAGATCGCGGATGCCGACCGCACCATGGCCGTCGGCACCGCCCACGCGGCTCTCCAGGCGCACCACGTGCGGATGGTTCAGTGACAGCTCGGCGGTGTCTTCCACGGTGATGACGCGCTCGGTTTCCGGCACGTAGCTGGTCAGCGCGTTCAGCAGTGAGGTCTTGCCCGAGCTGGTGCCACCGGAAACCAGGATGTTGCAGCGGCCCAGCACCATGGCCTTGATCAGCGCCTGCATCGGTCCGTCGAAGGTGCCCTTGGCCAGCAGCTCATCCGGGGTGAAGGGGTCCTTGCGGAACTTGCGGATGGACACCATCGGCCCGTCCACGGCCAACGGCGAGATGATGGCGTTGAGGCGGCCGCCGTTGGGCAGGCGTGCATCCACCATTGGATTGGAATCGTCCAGGCGGCGACCAATCGGGGCCAGGATGCGGCGCAGGATGCGCAGCAGGTGGGTGTCGTCGGTGAAGCGCTGGGTCGCGCGCCGCAGCACGCCGCCCTGCGAGACATGCACATCCTTGAAGCCGTTGATCAGGATGTCCTCGATCGTCGGATCGTGCAGCAGGTCATCCAGCGGGCCGAAACCGGTGAGCTCCTTCACCAGTCCCTGGGCGACCGCCTGCATCTCCTCCTCGTTGATCGGGATCCGCCATTCCTGGATGAAGCTGACGGTCTGCACCTGCACCCAGCGCGCGATGGTGTCCGGCGCCCAGGAGTCGATATCGATCCGCTCGTCTTCGATGCTGTTGAGCAGGTGCTCATGCGCGGCCGACAGCACCTTCTGGTACTGCTCCGTCTGCGCGAACGGCGGGTTGGCCGGTGCGCTGTCAGGCAGCACGGCGCGTGCCATGGCATTGGGAAACAGGGTCACTTTGTCTTCCATGGCGTTCCACCCAGGGCAAGGGCAAGTCTTTCCCGCAGGCCGGGCGGCAGGGCCGGGCCGGCGGCCGGGTCCAGTCGCGCCACCAGCGGGGCGAGGGCGCGCAGGTACGGATCGCGCGGGGCATCCTGCAGCAGCAGATGGCCGTGGCTGGCCGCGGCCCGCACGCGGGGGCGTTCGGGTAGGGTGGCCAGCAGCGGCAGTTCGAAGCGGCGTGCGATCTGTTCGGGGGCCAGGCCGCTGTGTTCGTCATGACGGTTGACCACCAGCTGAAGCCGGCTTTCGCGTTCACGCTGCCCGCTCAGGTGCTTGAGGGCATGGTCGAGCGAGACCAGGGTGGCGATGGCGGTGTCGGCCACCAGCCAGATTTCGTCGGCCTGTTCCAGCAGCAGCGGCGGCAACTGGCGCAGCGGGCAACCGCCGGCATCGCACAGCACACTGGTGAAGACCCCGCGCAGGCGCTGCAGCAGCGCGCCAGGATCGGACGGCGGCACCGCATCGCTGCCGCTGGCGCGATCGAGCAGGACCAGGCCGCTGGTGTGCCGGGCCATGGCAGTGCGTGCGAGGGTGGCGTCGATGCGACTGGCGTTGCGCAGCGCATCTTCGTAATGGAAGCGGCTGTCGAGGTTGAGGTACAGCGCGAGATCGCCCGCCGGCTGCGCCAGTTCCATCAGCAGGCCGTCGGTTCCCGTGGCATCGTCGCCTGCGTGGCTGCGCTGCTGCTGGGCGAGCACGGCCAGATGTGCGGCCAGGGTACTGGTGCCGACGCCGGCGCGCACGCCAAGCATCAGCACGAACCGCGCGCGGTGCGACGGTTGCGGGGAGGCGGCGGTGCGCGGCGAAAGCGCCCGGCGCAAGGCAGTCTCGATTGCGCCGTTGTCGCTGTCCAGGTCGAGCACATCGCGCAGCCCGGCGCGCAGGGCCATCACCACGCCTTCCACCTGGCCGGTGCCGGTGGCACCCACGGCCATCAGGTTCAGGTCGGGCTGGGTCTGCTGCAGCTGCTCGGCCAGCACGGTCGAAGACGCCGCGTACTCTGGTCGGAAGTCGAGCAGCACCAGGCTGTTGGCGCCCCGCTGCAGGTCCTGTGCCGAGGTCGGCTGTGTGCTGTCCTGCCAGTGCAGCACCGCCGATGCCGGCAGCCGCAGCGCCAGCCGCGGCAGCAGTTCACGATCAATGCCGTACAGGACCAGGTTCATCGCTGGTCCGGTGGCATGCAGTGGCTGGGCGGTGGCGTAGGGCATGGGCGTGGACTCGGCAGCATCGGGTCAGCGCGAGAAGCCTGGCACCGGGTCCTGGGTGACCGGGCCCAGCAGCCATGCACCCCATTCGGGCATGTGCGGGCGCGACTCGCGGTCGCCGGGCAGCGGCAGCTCGGTGTTGCGGGCCAGTGGCTGCACCAGGCGCGGGGTGACGATGATCACCAGCTCCTTGTCCTGGCGCTTGTAGTCCAGATTGCGGAAGAACGAGCCGATGATCGGCAGGTCGCCCAGCATCGGGATCTTGTTCACCGTGGACGCCACCGTTGAACTGACCAGCCCGCCGATGACGAAGCTTTCGCCGTCGCCCAGCTCGACCGTGGTGTCGGCGCGGCGCGTGCTGATCGAGGGGATCTGCACGCCGTTGAGGGCGATGGCGTTGGTGTAGTCAAGGTCACTGGCTTCCGGTGCCACCTTCAGCGCGATGCGGTTGGGCGACAGCACGGTGGGAGTGACGGTCAGGCCGATGCCGAACGGCTTGTAGGTGACAGTGGTGGTGCCCAGGCCCTGCGGCTCGAGGATCGGCAGCTCGCCGCCGGCCAGGAAGCTCGCGCTTTGGCCGGACAGTGCAACCAGGGTCGGCTCGGCCAGGACGCGGGCCATTCCGTTGCTCTGCAGCAGGTCGACGTCGGCATTCCACAGGCCCTTGGTCGAGCCGAACACCAGCCGGAATGCAGAGGAGATCGGCGACTCTGCTTCGTTGCTGTTGCCGCCTTCCGTCATTCCCGGCAGCACGCCGGTGTTGCCCGGCAGGATGCCGCCGGGGCGGGCGAAGCCATAGGCGAAGCCACCGTTGCGGTTCTGGAAGCTGATGCCGATCTGCTTCAGTGCGGTCTTGTTGAACTCGACCACCTTCACTTCCACCTGCACCACGCCACCACTGGCGATGGTGGAGGCGTCGGCCAGCATGCCGTCCTTGCCCAGGGCCATGGTCGCTGTCTTCTGCTCCTGCATGTGGCTCAGCATGCTGTCGCTGCTTCCCTGCAGCAGTCCCTGCTGATCCTGCTGGGTAAACACCAGGCCGTTGCGGCCGGCATCCGCGGCGCCCTGCACGGCGCTCTGCACGCGCACCTGCAGGCGCTGCGGCTCGGCCTGCTTCTTGTGCCACAGCAGCAGGGTGGTGGCGCCGGGCGCCTTGCCGACCAGAAGTGCCTGGCGCTGGCCGCGCAGCATCACCACGTCGGCCACGCCCGGATCGGCGATCGCCACCCGTTCAAGATCAGCCGGCAGCGTCCACGGACGCTGTTCGCGGGCCTGCAGCACCAGCTCATCTGCCGCCACGCCCGTGCCGGGTGCCAGCAGCACCAGCAGCAGGGCCAGCCAGCGTTGGCGCGCGGTCGGGCAGGGATGCGGGCGATGTGCGGTCATGGAAGGTCTCGGGGCAGGTCAAAGGGAACCGCGGGGGGCTGCACTATCGCCACGGATGATCTCGATGCCGGCCGGTCGCGCGGCGGCACGGCGCGGTGCGGCCGGACGCGGCGTCGCCTCGGCCACTGGCCGTGGTCGGGCTGCGCCGCCGGCCAGGCCATCGCCGTCGATGCCGGCGTAGGCGTTGTTCTCGGGGCGCTGCAGCGCTTCCTTCTGTTCGCTGTCGAGCCCGCGCAGCGGTTCCAGAACGCCGCGTGCCTGCGGGAACAGGGCAATATCGGGCAGGCCGGCATCGGCCGGGTTGCGCAGCGCAAGGAACAGCTTGCCCTGCTGCGCGCCGAGCAGCAGGCGGTTGGCGTCGTCCACCGGCACCGCCAGCACCGCACTGCGTGCAGGCTGGGCGGTGTCGCTGCGGCTGCCCGTGCTGGCGCTGCCGGAGATATCGGCGGCACGCAAGTCGTCGCCCTGCGCGCTGCCGCTGTTTCCAGCGCCGGCCTGGGCCGTGTCCACGGCGATGTCCTGCTGCCCATAGCTGAGCACGCGCAGGCGAGACAGCAGCAGGCGCGTCTGTGCCGGTTCCGGCTGGCCGTTCGCGCTGTTGTTGGCGCTGCGCAGGTTGAGGAAGACATCGACGAAATCGCCCGGCAGGATGCGGTTGCCCGCACCCACCAGCTCATCGACCGGCACCGCCAACGCGCGCTCGCCGGTGCGAAGCTGCAGCGAGAAGCCCTGTGCCAGCAGGTTACGGCTGACCGCGGTGCCCTCGGCGATGTCCTGCACCGGCACCTTGCCGAGCACCGAGGCCATGTCGGACGACGCGCCCGGTTCGGCGCTGGTGCGTTGGGCCAGGCGTACGCCATCGGCACGGATGGGTTCGCCGGCTGGCAGCCGTGCCACGGCTTCCACCACGGTGATCGTGCGTGCGTCGGTGGTCGAGGCCGCCATGGGCGCGGTCGCCGTGGTGGCGGGCTTGCGCCCCACCATGAACGCCACCACCGCAAGCAACGCGGCCAGGGCGATCAGTGCGACGGCGGCGATGCGGGTCAACTTGAGCATGGAACCATCTCCGGAAACCGATCGTCAGTTGCTGCCGAGATCGAGCTGGGCGACCGCAACGCTGCGGATCGGGGCCTTCATCACCCAGCCGTACAGCGTGCCGGTGCCGGGAAGGAAGGGGTGGCTGGAATAGTCGTAGCTGACCGTGACGGTCACGCACTGCGCGCTGGCCAGGCCGCTGCACGCCGCCGGGGGCGAGACCACGATGGCGCCGCTGCTGCTGGCCGCGCTGCAGTCAGGCTCCTGGCCCGAGAAGCGCAGCAGCCACTGCATCGAACGGCGTGCGGCCGAGCATGCGGCGACGCGGCGTTCGGCGGTGCTGCCGAAGCGCAGCGATGCACGCGCGCCTTCGGCCGATGCGGTCGCCAGCGTCTGCTGCGCGGCCATGATCATCACGCCGGAAAAGGTGAGCATCAGCAGTGGAAGGAAGCCGAGCATCATCATCAGCGCGTACTCGACGGTGATGACGCCGCGTTGGGATCGGATCGTCTTCATGGCAGTACTCCCAGGGTCGAGGCCGCGACCCAGCCGATGGCGGCGAAGGCGAGATAGGCGGCGTAGGGGATGCCCTGGCGTCCCTGGCGGGCGAGGTGCATGTCCTGGATGGCCGGGCGCGCCTGCCAGTGCGCACTCCATCGCGCGCAGTGCAGTTGCAGGCGTGGCGACACCCAGGGCATCACCCGTCGCGTGCTGATCACCAGCGCCGCGTGCAGGCCTGCCACCAGGCTTGCGGCGACCCAGATCGGGAGCAGGGCGTTCCAGCCCAGCAGCAACCCCAGCACGGCGAAGAACTTGACGTCACCGGCGCCCATCCAGCCGAGCGCGTAGAAAGGCAGCAGCGATGCCAGCCCCAGCGCGGCGCCCAGCAGGTGCCCCCACCATGGAAGGTGCGGGCCGGAAAACTGACCGGCGACAATCAACGGGAGGGCAAGCGCGCACGCTCCGACCAGCCAGGCATTGGGGACACGGCGGGCGTACAGATCGCTGATCGCGATGCGCAGGCTCAAACCCATGGCCAACAGCCCCAGTAACGTCATCCCACACCCTCAGCGTCCATCAATGGACCGTTTCTGTCTCAGCACTTCAGTTCTTTCAGCGATCCGCAGCTGCGGCTGTGTGGGCCGCGTGCGGACCATGCGCCGCGGTTTACGGGCCGGCGCCTGCGGCCTTGTCAGCCAGATCGGTCAGGTTAGAGAAGAGCTTTCCGAAAAACTCTTTGATCTCGCTGCCGCCGAGGGCGATGATCACGCCGGCAATAACCGCTGCCAGCAGGCCATATTCCAGCGCGGTCACGCCGTCTTCTTCGTTGAGGAACTTGCGGATCGAGGCGTTCATGACGGTTGTCTCCCTATACCAGTCAGGTTTTCGTGTATTACCCAGGTTGAATGGGCGCCCGGCTCCACCGGGTCCATCCATGGACCCCCGCCATCCTGGCAGGGGGACATGGCGGGACAGTCCCGCCATGGTCAATCAACGTGATCCCTTCCCCGGGAGCAGCCTGCGCACGAGCGCCATCGCGCGGCGTCCTGCCGCGGGTCAGCCGTGTACGGGTCGCGTGCATCTGCATGTTTCCCCCTGGGTGCGGCCGATGTCGCGTGGCCGGATCACCATGGCATCGACTCTTGCCCGAATGGCGCGATGCCGCAAGCCAAATCAATATGCAAATTCGGCAGAAAAACATTTTCGCGTGAAGAAACGCGGCTGTTCAGGTGAAGAGAAAACGTTACCCGACAAATGCGTTCATTTGGATCGAGAAAATCGCCGGAAGCCTTGCTGCATGCGAATTCCGTGCCATTCGTGGGTTCGTTTCGAAGGGCTGGACATTAATGGGTTTACGTAATGCGTCACTGTTTACGGACGCTCATTTACACGCAATACTCCAACGCAATTGAAACGTACCCGTGGCGGCCGGCTGCACTGCAGGCAGGGCTTGCTACGGCACGATGAATGGATTGCGGCACGCGCCCTGTCAGGCAGTGGGGGCGGCGGATACGGACTCATGGGGGACGACACTGTCATGGAAGGTGGGGTGGGCGATATCGAAGGCGGCCAGCTCGACGACGGCGAACTCCGGTCGATCGACCTGGCGACGCTGAGCGGTGTGCTTCGCGTCTGCGATGTGGAACTGCTGCTGCTCGACGGCAACGGGCCCAAGGCTGCGTTCTCTTCGCGGGTGCACGATGAAGCGCTGTTCTGCAGCATCACCTGCGGCTTCCAGTGCCGTGGGCGCTTCATGCTGCCGCCGGACTGGGCGATGCTCGGCTTCGTGCATGCCACCGATGAAGTGCAGAGCTGGTGCCACGGTGTGCCGATGGTGACGGGCATGTCGTTCACGGTGCTGCCTGAAGGCATCAGTGAGTTCGCGCTCAGCGCAGGCACCCAGATCACCGTCATGCTGCTGCCGGTGGCACGGGTGCAGCGCAAGCTCACCGAACTGAGCCTGCGCAGCACGCCACCGGCGGGCCAGGCCCTGAGCCTGGTGCAGCTGCCCGTCGACAGCCAGGCGCTGGCCAATCATTACCTGCAGCTGCACGCGCAGCTGGGGCAGGGTGCGGCACTGCAGCCGGAAGAGACCAACCGCCTGCTGCATGAACACATCCAGGCGCTGCTCGCGGCCGGTCCTGCCGATCGCCCAGGCTTCACCCGCGCGCGGCGGACGCACTACCTCATCGCGCAGCGCGCCGAGAACTTCATGCGCCTCAACCTGCGGCGCAACATCTATATGAATGAGATCTGCGATGCGGCCGGCGTCAGCGAACGTGGCCTGCGCTACGCGTTCGAAGATCTGTTCGGCGTGTCGCCCAACCGTTACCTGTCGATGCTTCGGCTGTGTGCCGCATGCCGAAGCCTGTCGATGGCCGACTCCAGCCGCCGCTCGGTCAAGGCCATCGCACTCAGTTGCGGCCTGTGGGATCTCTCGCGCTTTGCCGACAACTACCGCAAGGTGTTCGGCGAACTGCCGCGCGACACGTTGATGCGCTCGCCGGCACCGATCGGCCAGCCGGCCTGAAACAGGCGCGCTGCCGAATCTGCATATCCGCCTGCCGAATCCGCCCGTGGCTTTGCCGGAATGCGCGATTGCCCTGCCGGAATGAAGTGCCCCACCCACGTTGAAGACGCTGAAATATCAGTCACGTGCCAACCGGCATGCCCACTGGATTTCCAATCGTTCGTCTACGGGGGAAGTGCTCATGAACCGCATTTACCGGCGTGTATGGAACCGCCAGCTCAATGCTCTTGTTGTGGCCTCGGAACTGGCCACCGGCGATGGCGGAGCGACCACGCTCCGCGATCCGCAATCGAAACTGCTGGTGCCCAGTGCATTGACCCTGGCACTGCTGAGCGTCCTCGCCAGCGGTACCGCTGCCGCCAGTGAAGCCAACCAGTCGCTGCGCGACCTGCAGGCTCTGGCGGCCAAGTACACCCAGACCATGCCGGTCAAGGTGGACGCGGAAGTGGCGCTCGCGGCCGCTGCGCGCCAGGCACAGACCAGCCCAGCCATCAGTACCGATGCCCGTATCGGCCTGCAGCTGAGCACCAGCGGCCTGCCGGTCGTGCGCGATGTGCTGCCGGCCACTGTCAAGGTGTCGCTGGGTGCGGGCAACACGCCGCAGCAGGTGGCCACACCGGCGCTGGCCGCCGATGTGCGCGCTTCGGTCGGGCTGGGCAGCAGCACCCGTGTCGACACCGCGCTCGCTGCGCCGCTGGCGCCGCAGGCACAGGCACCGCTGGCCCTGGCCACCACGGCCGCTGCCAATGCGCAGGTGGGCGTGGCCGGTACGCAGGTTGCCAGTCTGGATACCAAGGCCGCCGTTGCCGCCAATGTTGCCGCGACGCCTACCACTCCGCTGTCCGGCCTGAAGGCCGCGGTCGATGGCCAGGTCGATGCGAAGCTGGCGCTGGCCGGCCATGCCATCGAAGGCCAAGGCGAGGTTGGCGCGACGGCGGCGGCCACGCTGCCGGCGAAGGAAGAGCTGCCGGGTGAAACCGAGGATCGTGCACTGACCGCCGGGCTCGATGGCTCCGTCGCGGGCAAGGTGCGCGTGCTCCGCCCCGATGGTGAAGCCGTCATCGCCGACCGCAACCTGAAGCTGGCCGGCACCTCGGCGGTGGGCGCGCAGACCAGTTCGCTGGGCCTGGGCGGCCTGTTCACCGGCGTCGGCAGTGCGCTGGACGGTGTCGGCGGCGCCGTCGGCAGTCTGGTCAACGGCGATCTCAATGGCACCGTCGGCAGCCTCGGTGGTGCGGTGGGTGGCCTGCTCGGCAACACCCTGGGCGGACTCGGCCTGACCCAGCCGTCGGCGATTCCGCCAGACAGCCCGAAGGCGCCGGCCGCGGCCGATCCCAACGCCGGCCTGATCATCGGCACCGGCGGTCTGGTCGGCGGCGTCGGCGCCTTGATCGGGCCAACCACCGACAGCCTGTTCGGTGGCACCGGCTACCTGTCCAACGGCAACCTCAAGGTCAGCACCGCCAACGTCATGCAGACCTATTCAACGGTCAACGTGCTGGGCGTTCCGCTGGTGAACGCCACCCCGGTCGGGACCACCCTCAACGGCCTGGGCGGTGCGGTCACCGGTGGGAGCTCCCACCTGACCCTGATCGGCGGCGTGACGTCGGACAGCTACATCTACAATATCAACAATGGCAATCCGGGCGGCCTGCTCGGCCTGCTGCTGCCGGGCCAGTCACCGGACTGGGCGGCCAAGTGCCTGGACGTCCTCGGCCTGGCCGACATTTCCTGCTGGGCGGTCAACGCTGCGCAGGATTACCAGGTATTGATGGGTGACGGTGCCTACGCCAACGGGTCCCGCGAAGTGGTGATCGGCGCCAACGCACGCCATGAACTGCCCAAGGTCGATGCCAACATCGCCTTCCCCGGCAACGGCACCAACGATCCGACCAATCCCACCGGCGTGCCCACTGCCGATTACGCCGCGCGCATGGGCCATTCGGTGATCGTCGGCGACAGCGCCGTCGGCACCGCCAACGGGCAGACCCTGCTGGGTGCCGAGGCAACCTCCAACCAGGCCAACTCGGTGGCACTGGGCTACCGCTCGGCTGCACTGCGCGGCGCGCAGGCCAGTTACAGCGCGTATGGCCTGACTGCGGCGCAGGTATCGGCCGGTGAAGTCTCGGTGGGCAGCGCCAACGGCGGCGAACGGCAGATCACCAACCTGGCCGCCGGCAGTGCCGCCACCGACGCGGTGAACGTGGCGCAGCTGCAGGGCGCGATCGGCCAGATCGATGCATTGGGCGACATCGCCGTGACCTACGACCTCGACGAAGCCGGCGACCCTGATTACCGCCGCGTCACGCTGGGCAACGGCACCGGCACCACCACGCTGTCCAACCTGGCCGCGGGCGCGATCAGCGCCGGCAGCACCGAAGCGGTCAACGGCAGCCAGCTGTTCACCAGCAACGATGCGATCGCGCGCTTCTTCGGCGGCCGCACCGCCTTTGATGCGGCCACCGGTGCCTTCACCGCGCCGCTGTTCGAGATCAGCACCATTTCCGATGACGGCGTCATCGCGCAGGGCGCCTACGAGAACGCCACCGATGCCTTCGATGCGGTCGACGGCTCGCTGGTCAACCTCAACACGCAGATCAACGACATCCGCAACGGCGGCACCAAGTACCTGCGGGTGAATTCCACCGGCGTGGAAGCCGTGGCCACGGGCGCCGATTCCATCGCCGTGGGCAGCAACGCGCAGGCCACCGCTGCCAACAGCATCGCCGTCGGCGCAGGCAGCCTGGCCGACCGTGACAACACCGTCTCCGTCGGCGCTGCCCGTGCGGAACGGCAGATCACCCACGTGGCCGCGGCCACCGAGGCGACCGATGCGGTCAACCTGGGCCAGCTGCAGGCATCGGAGGAGGGCGCGCTGCGCTACGACCTCAACACCGATGGCAGCGTGGATTACGCCAGCGCGACGCTGGGCCAGGGCGGCACCACCACCACACTGCGCAACCTGGGCCCGGGCGAGGTGAGCGCGCTCAGCAGCGAGGCCATCAACGGTGCGCAGCTGTTCGCCGCCAACCAGACCGTAGCCACCCATCTGGGCGGCGGCGCTGCGGTCGATGCCAACGGCGTGGTCACCGCGCCTACGTACACCATCAACAACGTGGCCGCCAACGGCACCATCAGCCAGGGCAGCTACAACGACGTGGGCAGTGCCTTCGATGCGGTGAGCAACTCGCTGGCCAACGTGGTCGACCAGACCGACGAACTGGACATGCGCGCAGTGAAATACGATGTGGATGCAAACGGCGACATGATGGATTCGGTGACCCTCAGCGGCACCGGCGGCGCAGCGGTGCGGCTGACCAACGTGGCGGCCGGCAGCATCCAGGCGGGCAGCAGCGATGCCATCACCGGCGACCAGCTGTTCGCCACCCATGCCACCCTCGCCAACTACTTCGGCGGCAGCACCACCTACGACGGCGCCACCTCGCAGTGGACCGCCCCGTCCTTCAGCATCTCCAGCATCGCCACCGACGGCAGCATCTCGCTCAACGACTACAGCAACGTCACCGCCGCGTTCTCGGCGGTCGATGATTCGCTGCGCACCCTCAACCAGCGCATCCTCAACGGCAACGCCAGCCCCTACCTGGCGGTCAATTCGGCCGCTGCCGCCGCCACCGCGACCGGCGATGAAGCCGTGGCGGTCGGCCCGCAGGCCAGCGCGGCCGGTGCCTCCAGCGTGGCGGTCGGCAACGGCGCCAGCGCCAGCGCCGACAACAGCGTGGCCCTGGGCAGCGGTTCGGTCGCCAGCGTCGGCGCACAGACCGGCTACACCGGTGCCTACGGCGCGACCGGTGGCAGCAGTTCGGCCGGTGAGGTGTCGGTGGGCAGCAGCGGTGCCGAGCGCAAGATCACCAACGTGGCCGATGGCTCCGATGACCACGATGCGACCAACGTGGGCCAGCTGAACAACGGCGTGAACTACGCCATCGACCAGTCCAAGGCTTACACCGACCAGAAGTTCCAGAACATCACCAACGTGGCCGGCAGCTTCCGCGCCAACAACAGCAACAACCTGGCCGACCCGGCTGCGACCGGTGCCAACTCCGCCGCCGGTGGTGCCGGTTCCACCGCCGCCGGAGCGAACTCCACCGCACTGGGCAACGGTGCGCAGGCGCAGGCCGACAACTCGGTGGCACTGGGCGCCGGCTCCGTCGCCGACCGTGCCAACACGGTGTCGGTGGGTGCCGCCGGTGCCGAGCGCCAGGTGGTCAACGTGGCCGACGGTAGCCAGGCCACCGACGCGGTCAACGTGCGCCAGCTGCAGGCCTCACAGCAGGGCACGCTGCGCTATGACACCACCACCAACGGCGATAGCAACTACAACAGCGTCACCCTCGGCAGCAGCACCAGCGGGCCGACCACGGTGCGCAATGTTGCGGCCGGTACGGCGGGCACCGACGCAGTCAACGTCGACCAGCTGCGCGCCGGCATGTCGCAGACCCTGGACTGGTCCAAGGCCTACACCGACGAGCGCATGGGCGGCTTCGAGCGCGAACTGCGCAAGACCGACAACCGCGCCTCGGCCGGCATCGCCTCGGCGATGGCCACCGCGGCGCTGCCGCAGCCCAGTGAAGCGGGCCGCAGCATGGCCTCGTTCGCGGCGGGCAGCTACAACGGCGAATCCGGCATGGCCCTGGGCATTTCCGGTGTCTCCGAAGGCGGCCGCTGGATCTACAAGTTCAGCGGTTCCACCAACACCCGTGGCGAAGCCGGCGTAGCCGTCGGCGCCGGCATCCAGTGGTAAGTGCCCGGGCCGGGCTGCCCGTCAGCCCGGCCGCACCCACCACATCGACAGGGGGAATCCCAATGACGTTCCAACGCACTCCGCGCCCCGGCCCGTTCGCCGCGTCGCTCATCCTGGTCCTGGCCGCCGGCCTGCTGGCCGGTTGCCGCAGCACCGCACCCGCCGGCGACGCGCCGGCCGCCGACATGCTGGTCAGCTTCCCCGAAGCCAGCAAGGCATCGCTGAAGGAAGGCACCTATCCCGACGTGGCCGACCTGCGCCGCTTCGCCCCCGGCATGAGCAAGCGCCAGCTGTACGCGCTGCTGGGCACGCCGCACTTCAACGAGGGCATGTGGGGCGTGCGCCAGTGGAATTACCTGTTCAACTTCCGCACCGCCCAGGGCGCGGAATATTTCACCTGCCAGTTCCAGGTGCAGTTCGATGGCAAGGGCATCGCCCAGGCAGGGCACTGGAAGCCGCAGGCCTGCGCGGCCGTGCTGGATCCACCCGCGCCGCCGCCGGTAGCCGCGGCACCGGCACCGTTGCCAGCCCAGCCGCTGCGCCTGTCGGCCGATGCGCTGTTCGGCTTCGACAGCGACGTGCTCAGCCAGGCCGGCCAGTCGGCGGTGCAGGGCGTGCTTGCACAGGTGCGTGAAGCCAGCCAGGTGCAGTCGATCCAGGTGGTCGGCTACACCGATCGTATCGGCGCCGCCGACTACAACCAGCGGCTGTCGCAGCGACGTGCCGAGTCGGTGCGGGTGGCGCTGGTGCAGGGAGGGGTACCTGCACAGACCATCCGCGCGGAAGGACGCGGCGCCGCCGACCCCCTCGTGCAGTGCACGCAGCAGAACCAGCGCGAACTGATCGCCTGCCTGGCGCCGAACCGCCGCGTGCAGATCGCCGGCACCGCCCGGCGCGACTGAGTGCCTCGCCGGCCGTGCCGGCGCCCGTGTTTCCCCCCTGATCCGCCGGCTGGCGTGGGTGCGTCTCCCCCGTCATCTGCGCCCGCCGGCGGGCCAGGCTTTTCCATGGTGCACGCGATGAATGCCCAATTCCTGCCCTTGTCCATGAAGACGGAAACCACAGTCAGCGTGTACGGCCAGCTCGGCAACCATTCGGTGGTGCGCATTCCCGGCCGGCGCCTGCCCGGCCTGATCCTGCAGGCCGACACCGTGGCCGGGTTCCTCACCCAGCTGCAGGACGCCCAGGCCTGCCTGCGCAGCGGGCGCGCGCAACGTGCCGATGCAGAGTTGGACATGCTGATCGACACGCTGCAGCAGTGGTATGCATTGATCGAATCGCGCCTGGCCGACGCCGGCGAAGCCCTGTAGCGGTCGCTGTGATCCACGCATGGCGTGGATCTACTGGACCAACCGCGGGTTCTGTCATCCACGCATGGCGTGGATCTACCGAACCAGCGGGGTCCGTGGCAGTAGATCCACGCGATGCGTGGATGAACGTCAATCGCTGTCTTCGACGCGCTCGCCCATCAACTCGCGCTGGCGCTTGTCCAGCTCTTCGGCGTAGCGCTTGCGCACGAAGGCTTCGGAGACCACGCCCAGCACCTGGCCATCGCTGGCCACCACCGCCAGTTCGTCAGCCTGGGTCTGGTCGAAGCGCTGCATCACCGCCACCACGTTGGCGTTGGCGGCCAGCGCGACGTCACGGTTCTCAGCGTAGTCGCTCACCACGGCATCCGGCTTCACGCCGTCGCCGTACATGCGTGGGATCTGCACGATGCCGGCGTAGTGCCCTTCGCTGTCGACCAGGATCACGCGGCCGCCGGAGCCCAGCGGGAAGCGCTGGCGGAACGAGGCCGTGTCCAGATCGGCCGGTGCGGTGGCCACGCCCTTGCGCATCATCCGCCAGGCGTTGAGGTTCTGCACCCAGCCCACGTCGCGTGCGCTCTTGATGGTCTCGCCGCGCAGGTGCATGCGCCAGGTCGAGAACGAATAACCGAACCACTGCCGCACCAGAGTGCTGGACACCAGCACCGCGCTCATCACCACGCTGGTCAGCAGGAAGTCGTGGGTGCCTTCCAGTACCAGCATGGCCATGGTCATCGGCGCGCCGACCACCGCGGCGGCGAGGGCGGCCATGCCGGCCAGCGCGGCCGAGGTGGCATCGATCACCGGCACGCCGGTGGCCATCGCCAGCAGGCCGGCAAACAGCGCGCCCACCAGCGTGCCCATGAACAGCGAGGCGAAGAACAGGCCGCCACGGAAGCCGAAGCCCAGCGAGATGCCGGAGGCCAGGCACTTGAGGGTCAGCAGGGCGCCGATCCAGATCAGCGGCAGGTGGGTGGTCAGGTCCAGGTGCAGGGCGCCGTGGCCGGAGGACAGCACCTGCGGGCTGGCCATTGCCAGTGGAATCAGCAGCAGGCCGCCGAGCACCGGCCGGCCCCACAGCGGCAGCGGGCTGCGCTTGACCGTGCCCTCGATGGAGGCGATCAGGCGCATCACCAGGATGCCGACCATCGCGCAGCAGCAGCCGAGCAGGCCGTAGATGGCGTAGTCGGCGGCGCGCACGTCGATGGTGGACGCGGCCGGCAGCAGGTAGGCGTCGATGCCGGCCTGGTCGGCCACGAACGCGCCGGCCAGCGCGGCCACGGCCACCGGGGCCAGCGCGGCCGGAGTGTAGGCGCCGATGACGATCTCGAAGGCATAGAACGCACCGGCCAGCGGTGCGCCGAACGCGGCGGCAATGGCACCGGCCGCGCCGGCCCCGACCAGGATGCGCACGTCGTTGCGGCGCAGGCGCATCACCCGGCCCAGCTGCGAGCCGCTGCCGGCACCCATCTGCGTGTACGACGCCTCCAGGCCGACCGAGGCGCCGCAGCCGTTGGAGATCAGGGTCTGGGTCAGCACGATCAGGTTGTCGCGCATCGACATGCGGCCGCCGTGCAGGGCGTTGGCTTCCACGGCATCGAGCAGGGGCCGCTTGAGGCGGGTGGCGGCCAGTGCGACCAGGCCGACCAGCAGGCCGCCCAGGGGCAGCACCAGCAGCGCGGTCCACGGCAGCGAGGGCAGGGAGCTCAGCCGGATGCCTTCATCCAGGCCGTACAGCGCGGCCTGCAGCCAGCGCGCGATGCCCGATTGCAGCAGGGTCAGGCCGCCGGCGAGCAGCCCGACCACCAGGGCGAGGGCGATGAACCACAGGTCGCTGCCGCGCAGGCGCAGGCGCAGGCCCTGGAAGGCCAGATGCAGGCCGGATAGCGAAGCGTGGGAGGACATGGTGGCGGCATGATACGCCGCCACCGTGATCGCTGCCCTTACCGCATCGGGCGGCTGAAGGGCTTAAAAGCGGTAGCGGCCCTGCACGTAGAAGGTGCGCGGCGCGGCCACCATGCGGCCGGCGTTGCCGTCGACATTGCGGGTGTACCAGCGCTTGTCGGCCAGGTTGTTCACGCCCAGCGCAATCTCGCTGTCACCCAGGCCCGGCACCTGCCAGGCCACCTGTGCGTTCAACAGCCGCACGCCCGGCACCCGGCCCACGCGCGCGTCGGCGCTCTCGGCCCAGGTGTTGGCGGCATCGGAGAACTGCCCGCTCTGGTGCGTGCTGGAGACGTTGAAGGTCCAGGCGGCAATGACGTAGCGCGCGCCGATGCTGTCGGTGTCACGCGAGTAGAACGGCACGTCCAGGCCGCGGTTTTCGCCGGACTGCTGGATCGCCCTGGTCCAGGTGTAGTTGGCGTACAGCTCCAGCCCGGCCAGTGCGCTGTCCTCGGCGAAGCGGTACTCCAGCGCGCTTTCCACGCCCTTGTGGTCGGTGGCGCCGATGTTCTGGAAGGTCGGCGGGGTGGTGCCCTGCACCTGCTGGATCTGGTTGTCGAAGCGCATCTTGAACACGGTCACTTCCGCGCGCAGGGCGCCGTCCTGCCAGCGCGCACCCAGTTCGGTGGTCTTGGCCACTTCCGGGTTCAGCCGGTTGCTGGCGGTCTGCGAGTTCAGCTGGATGTTCTGCACCGGCCCGAACGAGGTGGTGTAGTTGCCGAACACGGTCAGCTGCGGGGTGAGCAGGTAGGCGATGTTGATCGACGGCAGCGCCTTGTCGTTGCGGCTGCTGAAGGTGGCGCCGCCACCGGCCTGGCGGCGGTCCATGTCGATCCACTCCATGCGCATGCCCGGGGTGATGCGCCACTGGCCGACGGCGATGCGGTCGTCCACGTAGAACGCATGCGCGTCGGTGGCGTTGTCGAAGCGGGTGATGGCGCTTTCCACGCCGGTGCGGCGGACCACGGTGTAGCTGCGGTCGTTGCCGCGCTCGCGCAGGAAGCGGTAGCCGGCGGTGATGTCATGCACGGTGCTGCCCCAGCGCAGGCGTTGGGTGTAGCGCGGCTCGATGCCGAGCACGCGGTAGTCGCGCGGCTGCACGGTCAGCTGGGTGTTGGCGGCGTTGATCAGCGAGCTGGCGCGGTTGCTCCCGTTGTAATACGCCAGTACCTCGAATTCGCTGTCGGCCGACAGGGTGTTGGTGTAGCCCAGGTCGATGCCGGTGCGGTGGCCCTTCCAGAAATCGGTGGGGCGGGTGTTCTGGAACGGATCGGCCTCGTACTGGGCACGGGTCAGGCCGCCCGGGGTCAGCGAGCGCACATCGTAGTAGGACAGCTTGGCGCGCAGCTCCTGCTGCTCGTCGATGGCGTAGGCGAACTTCAGGGCCAGGTCGTCGAAGCGGTCGCCGCTGCCCTGGCGCCAGCCGCGGCCGTCCTGGCCGGAATACAGCAGGGCCATGCCCAGGCCGTTGTCGGCGGTGCCGCCGAGGAAGGCGTTGTACTGGGTGCTGTTGCCGCCATCCTGGTCGTTGGCGCTGTAGCGCACGCCGGCTTCACCGTGCAGGCCGGCGTTGGCCGGGATGGCGCGGGTGCTGAAGTTGATGATGCCGCCGACGTTCTGCGGCCCGTAACGCACCGCACCGCCGCCGCGCACCACGTCGATCGATTCGATGTTGGACAGGCTGGTCGGGGCGAACGACAGCTGCGGCTGGCCATACGGCGCCACCGCCAGCGGCACGCCGTCCAGCAGCACGGTCGAGCGCGGCGAGTAACGGCCGGTCAGGCCGCGCACGCCGATGTTCAGCGAGACCGAGCTGCCAGCCGTGCCGGAGTTGTCGATGACCTGCACGCCCGGGATGCGGCGCATCGCATCGCCGATGCTGGCCGCGCCACTGGCGTCGATGCGCTGGCGGTCGACCACGGTGCGCGCGCCGGCAAAGCGCTTCACGCTGTCGTGCAGGCCGGTGCCCAGCCAGCTGCCGGAGACCTGGATGCTGTCCAGGGTGGTGGCGCTGTCCTGCGCGAAGGCGTTGGCGGACAGGCACAGGGTGAGGGCGGCAGCCAAGGGCAGGCGGGCCGGGGGCAGGATCCGGAAAGACATGGAGGCGGGCGCGGCGCGGTCGTAAATGAGAATTATTGCCGATTCCATTCGCCAATGGAACGCACCTTTGGAGGGTTGTGGAGGAACGGCGGCGGAGGGCGGTGCTAGAGTGAGCGATTGCTTCCTGACTGCCGAGATCTGCCATGTCCACTGCCGCTTTCTACCCCGTCGGAACCCCTGGCCAGCCGTGGGGCACGGCGGAACGGGAGCAGTGGCGCGGCCGCCAGCAGCGCCTTCGCCGCTATGACGAGGAAGTGCTGCCGCGCATCGAGGCCCTGGCCGACCGCTTCGACAAGGTGGCCTATGGCCAGCTGGACTACGCCGGCGAGACCTACACCCTGTACGCGCTGCGCAGCCGCGGCTGGGACCCGGCGCTGCCGGCGGCGCTGGTCACCGGCGGCGTGCATGGCTATGAAACCAGCGGCGTGATGGGCGCGCTGGACTTCCTCGAACAGCACGCGGCCGACTACGCTGGCAAGGCCAACCTGCTGGTGGCGCCGTGCGTGAACCCCTGGGGTTTCGAGCGCATCAACCGCTGGAACTACGATGCCATCGACCCGAACCGCAACTTCCGCGCCGACGGCCCGGCCCGTGAATCGACGGCAGTGATCGAGCTGATTGCCCCGTACCAGGGCCAGTTCGTGCTTCACATCGACCTGCACGAGACCACCGACAGCGACGAGAGCGAGTTCCGCCCGGCGCTGGCCGCGCGCGATGGCAAGCCGTTCGAGCCGGGCCTGATCCCCGATGGCTTCTACCTGGTCGATGACAGCGAGAACCCGCAGCCGGCGTTCCAGCAGGCGGTGATCGCCGCGGTCGAGCAGGTGACCCATATCGCGCCGGCGGATGAGAAGAACGAGATCATCGGCTCGCCGGTGGTCGCCCACGGCGTCATCGAGTACCCGCTGGTGAAGCTGGCGCTGTGCGCGGGCATCACCGGTGCGAAGTACACCACCACCACCGAGGTCTACCCGGACAGCCTGCGGGCGACGCCGGCGCAGTGCAACGACGCACAGGTGGCGGCGGTGCGCTCGGCGCTGGAGTACGCGCTGGCCCATCCCTGATCAGTGGAGCCGAGCCTGCGCTCGGCTGGGAGCATGCAGCCGAGCGTGGGCTCGGCTCTACAGAAGTACAGCCCGCGGGCGCGCGCGTAACACGCGTGGCCTGTCCCCGGGTTGTCATCGCGACCCTGCACTTCATCCTGCGTCCACTGCCATTCATGCAGAATCGGTCGGCTAATCCCTGATCGACCGGAGACGGCTGCCGATGGAAGCACTGGAGCCTCAACATACCCCGGTGCGCACCCTCCGGCCCGTCTTCGCCTTCGCGGCGATCGTCGTCGTTGCTTTCGCACTGTTCGTCAGCCTGTTCCCGCTTGGCGCCGGTCGCCTGCTGGTCAAGGCGCAGGACTGGGCCGCGCTCAACGTGGGCTGGTACTACCTGCTGGCGATGACCCTGTACCTGGTGTTCGTGGTCGGCGTGGCCCTGTCCAAGTACGGCGGCATCAAGCTGGGCGCTGACCATGACGAGCCGGAATTCAGCTATCTGTCGTGGGCCGGCATGCTGTTTGCCGCCGGCATCAGCATCACCCTGTTCTTCTTCTGCGTCTCCGAACCGCTGACCCATTACCTGCAGCCGCCACAGGGCGATGCGGCCGCCGGCGAGGCGGGCGCGCGCCAGGCCATGCAGCTGCTGTTCCTGCACTGGGGCCTGCATGGCTGGGGCGTGTTCGCGCTGGCGGCGATGGCAATGGCCTACTTCGCTTACCGGCACAACCTGCCGCTGGCGCTGCGCTCGGCGCTGTACCCGCTCATCGGCAAGCGCATCAACGGGCCCATCGGTTACACGGTGGATGCGCTGGGCATCGTCGCCACCGTGTTCGGCATCGGTGCCGACATGGGCTTCGGCGTGCTGCACCTCAATGCCGGCCTGACCCACCTGTTCAACGTGCCGCACTCCAACCTGGTGCAGATCATCCTGGTGGCCAGCATGATGGGCGCCGCGGTGGCGGTGGCGGTGTCCGGCGTGGAGAAGGGCGTGCGCTGGATGGCCAACATCAACATGCTGCTGGCCATCGCGCTGGTGCTGTTCATGCTGTGCGCCGGCCCCACCCAGTACCTGCTCAGCACGCTCATGCAGAACCTGGGCGACTACCTGGGCAGCGTGGTCGGCAAGAGTTTCGATGTGTACGCCTACGGCGGCCGCCCGGAATGGCTGGGTGGCTGGACGGTGTTCTACTGGGCCTGGTGGATCGGCTGGGCGCCGTTCGTGGGCCTGTTCATCGCGCGCATCTCGCGCGGCCGCACCATCCGCGAATTTGTCTTCGGCGTGCTGCTGATACCGCTCGGTTTCACCCTGGCGTGGCTGTCGATCTTCGGCAACAGCGCGCTGGACCAGGTGCTGCACCATGGCCAGCAGCAGCTGGCACAGCTGGCCGTGGATGATCCGCCCACGGTGCTGTACGCGCTGCTGGACGGCTACCCGTGGAGCAAGGCAGTGATCGCGGTGACCGTGCTGGTCAGCTTCATCTTCTTCGTGACGTCGGCCGATTCGGGCGCGGTGGTACTGTCCACGCTGTCCTCGCACGGCGGTGCGCCCGAGGACGATGGCCCGCGCTGGCTGCGCGTGTTCTGGGGCACGGTCATCGCGGTGCTGACCGCCGGCCTGCTGCTGGCCGGCAGCATCGATGCATTGAAGTCGGCGGTGGTGCTGGCCTCGCTGCCGTTCTCGGCAGTGCTGCTGCTGATGATGTGGGGCCTGACCCGCGCCTTCAGCGATGAATCGCACCGCGAGCGCGCGCAGCAGTTCCGGCCATCACCGCTGATCGGCGACGACCGCCACCACCAGGGCTGGCGCCAGCGCCTGAGCCAGGCCATGCATTTCCCGGTGCGCGACCAGGTCTACCGCTTCATGGATGACACGGTGAAGCCGGCCATGGAAGCGGTGGCCGAGCAGCTGCAAGGGCAGGGCTGGGAGGTGGTCACGCGCTTCGAGGCCGGTGACATGGAGCTGTCGGTCAACCACGGCGAGCAGCAGGACTTCCAGTACCGGGTGATCCTCAGCGGCTACCTGACGCCATCGTTCGCCGCGCAGCAGCTGCGCAACCAGCGCTACTACCGTGCCGAGGTGCATCTGTTCGAAGGCAGCCAGGATTACGACCTGGTGGGCTACAGCCGCAAGCAGATCATCAACGACATCATCAGCCAGTACGAACGGCACCTGCAGTTCCTGCATCTGAGCCGGTGATGGGTGGGTGCGGACCGCTGGTCCGCACTTCCCAGCAGAGCCGAGCCCGCGCTCGGCTCCACCCTGTGGCGGTCAGACCCGCAGCAGCACCTTGCCGCCACGCCCCGACTGCGCGCTGGCGGTCGCGGCGGCCTTGATGTCGTCCAGCGCGAAGATGCCGTCCACGGGCAGGGTCAGTTCCCCGCTGGCCGCGCGCTGCAGCAGTTCGCCCACCAAGCGGCGCTTGTCTTCCACCGCCATCGCCTGGCTGACCTTGCTGCCCCAGAAGCCCTTCACCGTGGCTTCCTTGTAGATCAGGCCACTGGCCGGGATGCGCATCGCCTCGCCACTCATCACGCCGAACGACACCAGCGTGCCGTGCAGGCCGAGCAGGTCGACCAGGTCGGCGCTGGCTTCGCCGCCGATGGAATCGACGGCGGCCGCCGCCTGCGCTTCGCCGGTGGCTGCACGCACGCGGTCCTTCCAGCCGTCCTGCGAGGTGTCGAACACATGCTCGATGCCCAGCGCCTCCAGCTGCGCCAGGGCCTTGGCATTGCGTACCAGGTTGGCCACGTAGACGCCGCGTGCGCGGGCCAGCATCGCCAGCGATTTGCCCACCGCACCGTTGGCGGTGTTCTGCACGATCCACTGGCCGGCTTCGACCTTCAGGAATTCCAGCAGCATCAGCGCGCTCAGCGGCATCGCGATCAGCTGTGCTGCGGTTTCGTCGGCGATGGCGTCGGGCATCGGGATGACCATGCGTGCCGGCGCGATGAAGGCCTCGGCCCAGGTGGCATGCACCGACGCGGCGGCCACGCGCTGGCCGACCTGCAGGCCTTCGACACCGTCGCCCAGCGCATCGACCACGCCCAGGGCTTCGCTGCCACCGACGGCCGGCAGGGGCGGCTTGTAGCCATACAGGCCGCGCACGGTCAGCAGATCGTGGTTGTGGATCGAGGCGAGCGTGGTGCGGATGCGCACTTCGCCGGGGCCGGGTTCGGGCAGGGCGACATCGGCGATGGCAAAGACGGTGGCGGGATCGCCGAAGGCGGTGTACTGGGCAGCACGCATGGGGGACTTCCGGTTGAAAAGGAGGTTGTAACGAACTGGGGATGGCGGCGCCGTGGACAAGGCGGCATCGGTGCAACACGGCATCCTGCGACGGATCGTCGCGGAATGCGTTCATTACCGCATCTTGTGTTGACGATCTTTAGCATCCCCACTATGTTGTGGCCGTCACTCCCGGTCAGCCGCCGCCGCCGGACATGCAGCAAACGTCCCGCGGCCCGCCCCTGAAGGCTTGCCGTGTCGACGCGGCCGCCATCGTGCGGACGCAGATCGCCCCCACGGCCCGGATACCGGCCGCAGGCGCAGGCTCACCGCCGACGGTCTGACGTTCCCGCGCAATGGCACACCAACCGATTGCCCTGGGCGCCGGTATCGCGCGCAGGGCCGCCATGGCATCGACGCTTCGAGGCGTGCGTGCCTGGAGACGCAGGACAATGACCGACAGTACCTACCGCGCGGCCGATCTGGCCGGCGCTGGCGACGCCATGCGCGCCGGTGGCGAACGTGTGCCCACCTGGATCACCAAGGAAGCAGGCAACCGCCGCCTGCCGTTCGAGGCCGAGCGCCTGCAGCGCAGCATCGACGCCGTGCATGTCGAGTTCCCGCAGCTGGACGTAAGCGACTACCGCCGCGTGGTGCAGGCGATGGTCGAGCGCAAGGCCAGCATCAGCGCCGATGACCTGGTCGACCTGCTGATCCGCGAGGCGGAATCGCGCGTGGACCTGGTGGCGCCGGAATGGGAGCAGTTTGCCGCGCGGCTGTACCTGCGTCGGCTGTACAAGCGTGCCAGCCGCAACCGCTTCTACGATGTCAGCCTGAAGTACGGTTCCTACGTGGGCCTGCAGGAAAGCCTGGCCGACCGTAGGGTCTACAGCAATGACATCCTGCGTTGCTATTCGAAGGACGAACTGCAGCAGGCCGGGCAGATGATCGATCCCGAGCGCGACCGGCTGTTCGCCTACAACGGCCTGTACCTGCTGGCCACCCGCTACCTGGCCAGCGACCGCAGCCGCGAAGTGTACGAACTGCCGCAGGAGCGCTGGCTGACCATTGCCCTGTACCTGATGCAGGACGAAAGGCCACGCGAGCGCCGCATGCAGCTGGTGGGCGAGGCCTACTGGGCACTGTCCAACCTGTACATGACCGTGGCCACGCCCACCCTGGCCAATGCCGGCAAGGTCGGCGGCCAGCTGTCGAGCTGCTTCATCGACACCGTGGATGACAGCCTGCAGGGCATCTATGACTCCAACACCGATATCGCCCGGGTGTCCAAGCACGGTGGCGGGGTAGGCGCGTACCTGGGCTACGTGCGCAGCAGTGGTGCGCCGATCCGTGGCGTGCCCAATTCTTCCGGCGGCGTGGTGCCGTGGATCAAGCAGCTCAACAACACCGCCGTGTCGGTCGACCAGCTCGGCCAGCGCAAGGGCGCGGTGGCGGTGTACCTGGACATCTGGCACCGCGATATCGAGGCCTTCCTCGATCTGCGCCTGAACAACGGCGACCAGCGCCTGCGCGCGCACGACGTGTTCACGGCGGTGTGCGTGCCTGACCTGTTCATGGAGGCTGTGGAGCGCCGCGCCGACTGGTACCTGTTTGATCCCCACGAGGTGAAGCAGGCCAAGGGCTGGTACCTGCAGGACTTCTACGATGAAACGCGTGGCGCTGGCAGCTTCCGTGACCGCTATGCCGAACTGGTGGGCGACGAGCGCATCAGCCGCCGCACGATGCGTGCCATCGACCTGTTCAAGCGGATCATGGTCAGCCAGCTGGAAACCGGCAACCCGTTCCTGTTCTACCGCGATGAAGTGAACCGCAAGAACCCGAACAAGCATGCGGGCATGGTCTATTCCAGCAACCTGTGCACCGAGATCCTGCAGAACATGAGCCCGACGCGGATGATCCAGGAGATCGTCAGCGGCGACCAGATCGTCACCACCCGCCGTGCTGGCGATTTCGTGGTCTGCAACCTGTCCTCGATCAATCTCGGCCGCGCGATCACCGCGCCGGACGATCTGCTGGCCAAGGACGTGCTGGAGCGCCTGATCCCGATCCAGGTGCGCATGCTCGACAACGTGATCGACCTCAATGCGCTGCCGGTGCCGCAGGCCACCATCACCAACCGCAAGTACCGCGCCATCGGCCTTGGCACCTTTGGCTGGCACCACCTGCTGGCCCAGCAGGGCATCCACTGGGAAACGCCCGAAGCCGAGGCGCTGTCGGACACGCTGTTCGAGCGCATCAACTTCCTGACCATCCAGGCCAGCGCACAGCTGGCGCGCGAGAAGGGCAGCTACCCGATGTTTGCCGGCAGCGACTGGCAGACCGGCGCCTACTTCCGTGACCGCCGCTACGAGGGCGCGGGCTGGGACAGCCTGGCCTGCGACGTGGCCGCGCATGGCCTGCGCAACGGCTGGCTGCTGGCGGTGGCGCCGAACATGAGCACCGCGCAGGTTGCCGGCTCCACCGCATCCATCGATCCGATCTACAGCGCGTTCTACTACGAGGAAAAGAAGGACTTCCGCCGTCCGGTCGCTGCACCAGGGCTGTCGCTGGAAACGTGGCCGTACTACGAAAAGGGCGCCTACAAGGTCGACCAGTTCGCCAGCGTGCGGCAGAACGCCCGGCGCCAGCGTCACGTCGACCAGGCCATCAGCTTCAACCTGTACGTGCCCAGCACCATCCGCGCCAGCACGCTGCTGGAGCTGCACCTGAGCGCGTGGCGTGAGGGCCTGAAGACCACCTACTACGTGCGCTCCAACGACATCGACATCAGCGAATGCGAATGGTGCTCAAGCTGACGCGCAACGGCAGCGCCGGGCCATGCCCCGCGACCGCACCGCGCGGCCGGGAAACATTACCCCCGGCCTGGCCCGGCGCTACCCCATGCAGGCAAGACCATGGCAACCCCCCTCGACCGCATCAAGATCCTTGAACCGCGCCACCCCAACCGCAGCACCGGCATCATCAACGGGCGCACCAGCGGCATCCTCAACTGGAACGACATCCCGTACCCGTCGTTCTATCGGGCCTACAAGGAACTGTCGACCAACTTCTGGATCCCCGACGAGGTGGACATGAAGCTGGACGCGCGCCAGTACGGCGAGCTGTCCGGGCGCGAGAAGAACGCCTACGACTCGATCATCGGCCTGCTGGCCACGCTCGATTCGCCGCAGACCCGCTTCATCTACAACGTGGCCGAGTACATCACCGACCCGGCCGCACATGCCAACGCGGCGATCATCGGCCAGCAGGAGGTGATCCACAACGAGAGCTACAGCTATGTGCTGGCCTCGATCACCGACCTGCCCAACCAGAACCGCATCTTCGAGATCGCGCGAACGCACCCTACCATCATCAAGCGCAACGCGCCGATCATGGGGGCGTATGACGATTTCATGCGCGACAAGACCGCCGAGACCCTGCTGAAGTCGCTGATCCAGTCATCCATCCTGGAAGGCATCAACTTCTATTCCGGCTTTGCGTACTTCTACAACATGGTGCGGCAGAACCGCATGACCGGCACCGGCAAGATCATCAGCTTCATCAACCGCGATGAGCTGGCCCATACCAAGTTCATCAGCGAACTGATCCGCGCCATCATCGGCGAGAACCCGGAGCTGCAGACCAACGAGCTGACCGCCTACGTGCATGAGGCCTTCGAGCATGCGATCGCGCTGGAAATCCAGTGGTCGTCGGAAGTGCTCGATGGCATCGACGGCATCGACGTGGAGGAGATGGTGCGCTACGTGAAGTACCGCGCCAACAAGATGGCCGGCATGCTCGGCATCGAGCGCCTGTACAGCGACACCACCGACAACGTGATGCCGTGGATCAAGGCCTACGCCGACAACTTCACCGAGACCAAGACCGACTTCTTCGAGATGCGCAATGCAAGTTACAGGAAGACCAACATCGACAACGGTTTCGACGACCTCTGAGTCGGGTGCGACGCTGCGCATCCTGCTGGTGGTGGCCTCGCTGAGCGGCAACACCCGCGAGCTGGGCCGTCACATCCGCGCGCGCTGCCAGGCGGCTGGGCATACGGTGCACTGGCAGGAGGCTGATGACCTGCGTTCTGCTGCCCCACTGGCCACCGATGAGGCCGACCTGGTGCTGCTGGGCAGCTGGACCGACAACGCCGGGCGCACGCCCGCAGAGATGAAGGCCTGGGTGGCCCGCATCGCCGAGCGTGGCCAGTACCCGCGCCAGCTGGCGGTGTTCGGGACCGGCGAAACGCAGTGGGGGCAGGAGTACTACTGCGGCGCCGTGCACCGGCTGATCCGCTACTTCAACAGCGGCTACCCGCCGCTGGAAATCGAACAGATGCCGCATGGCGCACGCGATGCCGCGGTCATCGACGCCTGGACCGATGCGGTCCTGGCCCATTACTGGAGCAATCACGATGCAGATCATCGACGCCACCACGCCTGAGCAGTTCCAGCAGCTGCTGGCAGAGCACCCCCGGGTACTGGTGGATTTCCACAAGGACCAGTGCCCTGGGTGCCGCATGCTGGAGATGTCGCTGCACCGCGTGGCCAACAGCGTGGCGGGGCAGGGCACGACGCTGCTACGCGTGCGGCTGGAGGTTCTTGGCGAGGCATTCTTCCGCGAGCTGGGGCTGCGGCAGACGCCGACCTTGTCGCTGTTCCTCGATGGGGATGAGCGGCAGCGGCTGGCCGGGTTCCAGTCGCCGCAGCAGATTGAAGCCGCGATCGCGCTGCACTTGTAGAGCCGAGCCCATGCTCGGCTGCCGTTTGCGCGGTGCGGGTTCAGAGGCATCCACGCGTGGAGTGGATCTACCGGAGCCGAGTTCCTTTTCGCTACGCGCCGGCGAAGGTATCCACCAGCAGCTTCACGTTCAGTGCCACGATCACCACGGCGATCACCCAGGCGATGCTGCCCAGCCAGCGCGGGGCGACCAGCGCGCCCATCGTGGCCTTGTCGGTTACCAGCCTTACCAGCGGAATGATCGCGAACGGCAGCTGCATCGACAGCACCACCTGGCTCAGCACCAGCAGCTTCACCGCGCCCTGGTCACCAAACAGCAGGATCACCACCACCACCGGGATGATCGCCAGTGCACGGGTGATCAGCCGCCGCAGCCACGGCGGCAGCCGCAGATGCAGGAAACCTTCCATCACGATCTGCCCGGCCAGGGTGGCGGTGACCGTGGAATTCAAACCCGAAGCGAGCAGGGCCACCGCGAACAGAGTCGACGCCAGGCCCACGCCCAGCATCGGTGCCAGCAACTGGTGCGCCTGCTCGATGTCTTCCACGTCAAAGTGGCCATTGGCATGGAATACCGCGGCGGCCAGGATCAGGATGCTGGCGTTGATGAACAGCGCCAGGGTCAGCGCGATGGTACTGTCGGTGACCGCCCAGCGCAGCGCGCTGCGGCGGCCGGCATCGGTGCGCGGGTACGCGCGCGTCTGCACGATGGATGAGTGCAGGTAGAGATTGTGCGGCATCACCGTGGCGCCAATGATGCCGATGGCGATGTACAGCGCGTGCGGATCGGTGACCACCTGGGTGCGTGGGATGAAGCCGCCCAGCACGTCCATCACCGGCGGCGCGGCCAGCGCGATCTGCACCAGGAAGCAGCCGAAGATGATCATCAGCAGGGCGATGACGAAGGCTTCCAGTGCACGGAAACCGCGGTTCATCAGCAGCAGCACCAGCAGCGTGTCCAGCGCGGTGATCACCGAACCCCACAGCAGTGGCAGGTCGAACAGCAGCTTCAGCGCGATGGCGGTGCCGATCACTTCGGCGAGGTCGCAGGCGATGATCGCCGCTTCGCACAGTGCCCACAGCGCCAGGTTGACCGGCTTGGGATAGCGGGCGCGGCAGGCCTGGGCCAGGTCCATGCCGGTGGCGATGCCCAGCCGCGCCGACAGCGCCTGCAGGATCACCGCCATCAGGTTGGAAATGAGGATGACCGAAAGCAGCAGGTAGCCGAAGCGCGAACCGCCGGCGAGGTCGGTGGCCCAGTTGCCTGGATCCATGTAGCCCACCGAGACCATGTAGCCGGGGCCGATGAAGGCCAGCAGGCGGAACCACCAGTGGCCTTTGTCGGGCACGGCCACCGAGGCGTTGAGCGCGCCGAGGCTGGCTGCGGGGGCGGCCGGGGAGTCGGTGGGCGCGACGGTGCTCATGGCCGCAATATAGCCACTGCTATATCCATTAGCAATGTGAAACAATCGTCTTTGCTGCGCCACTGGTCCAGAATTCAGGTTCAGATCCGGAAGTCATCGGCAGGACAGGCACTCGCGTGGGCAAGACAGGCGCTTCGACATCGGCAAAGACCCCCCCCTTGATCGAGGCCGAGCGCCAGGTCGAGAGCTTCCGGCAGGTGCGCGAGGCACACCGGATGGAGCTGGTCGAGGACTACGTGGAGTTGATTTCCGACCTGCTGGCCGACGGGGGCGAGGCGCGCCAGGTCGATATAGCCACCCGCCTGGGCGTGGCCCAGCCGACGGTGGCGAAGATGCTGCGGCGCCTGGCCCGTGATGGCTGGGTAGTGCAGCGCCCGTACCGCGGCGTGTTCCTGACCCCGGAAGGCGAGGCGTTGGCCCATGCCAGTCGCGAACGGCACCAGACCGTGGAGCGCTTCCTGCTGGCGCTGGGCGTGGACCCGGATACAGCGCGGCGTGATGCCGAGGGCATCGAGCATCATGTGAGTGAGCAGACGCTGGCGCTGTTCGAGGCGTTCGTGAGGAAGGCTGAGGGCTGAGGTTTGTGCGCAGGGCTTGCAGCCCTGCACCTGCTTCAAGCCACGGCAACGTCAACTTCAAAAGCTGGCTATCCGTGGGATGGCGGCGTGGGTCCGGTTGAGGGGGCGCTGCAAGTACGTCCCTGTAAGCTCGGTCGCCGCATCCATGCGGCTCACGCCCCCTCAACC
>NZ_JBXFWG010000036.1:0-44889 GCF_056854535.1 Stenotrophomonas sp. STEN054
CGGTTGAGGGGCACGGCGTGAATACGTCCATGTAGCCTCGGTCGCGCCATCCATGGCGCTCACGCCCCCTCAACCGGACCCACCCCGCCTTCGACAGTTCTCCGCGATCTGTCGGAACGGCGTTCTGCCCTGGTGGGTGTCGACCTTGGTCGACACAGTAGATCCACGCCATGCGTGGATGCATTTCGATTTCAATTCGAAATATTCGATTCCGATTGAGATTCATCCACGCATGGCGTGGATCTACTGGGCCGCCGGCCAACTGTCGAAGGTGGGGCGGTGTGGGTGGGCAGGACCGCAGGCGCCATGGATGGCGCCATCGAGCCCCCAGGGATGGGTTTACGGCGTGTCCTGCCCACCCACACCGCCCCGCCATCCCACGGAATGCCGCTCTGGCTTTGGCCGTTGCATTGAGCAGGTGCAGGGCTGCAAGCCCTGCCGAACCCACCCTAGATGTCTGTCGGCGCCAGCCCGTACTGCTCCGCAAACCGCTTGCTGAAACTCGCCGCCGAGCGATACCCCGCGCGGGCGGCCACTGTCTTCAGTGGTAGATCGGTCGTGTACAGCAGCGTCATGCCGTGCGCCAGCCGTGCCTCGGTCAACAGCTGGCGCAGGCTGGTGCGTTCGGCGGCGAGGCGGCGGCGCAGGGTCGCGCCGCTCAGCGCGAACTGGTCTTCCACATCGCGCGACTGCCAGTCACGCGCCGGTTCGGCCGCGATGCGGTCGCGGATCTGCTCACCCAGGCTTGGGGCCTGCGGCAGCAGCAGATTGCCGTGGCCCTGCCGGCACCAGGCCAGCACCAGTTCGGCCAAGGCCAGTCGCGCTTCGCTGTAATGCCCGTCCTGCAGTGCCTGGCGCCAGCGCCGCAGCACCGTGCCGTGGTCGATCAGCCGCGGCTGCGCGATCGCATCGCCGGGCGCAGGCAGTGCTTCGCTCCACAGCGTGCGCGCTGCGCTCAGTACTTCCGCACACAGCGGCACGATGGCGCCGAGGTAGCGGCCGGTGCCCGCGTCGCGCGTGTTGACCACATCGATCCGGCAGCGCTGGGTGAACAGCAGCATGTCACCCGCGTGGGCAGTCAGCGACTGGTGCGCGGTGCGCACCTGCTTGCTGCCTTCCAGCAGGATGACGAACTGCGGCTGCGGTATCTCCACGGAACTGGCACCGTGCTCGCGGCGCGCAGTGATGCAGGCGTAGCCTTCAGCACGGTCGCAGCCGGCCAGGCTGGCCATCTCGGCCAGCAGAGCAATGTCAGGGGGCAGCATCGTGGTCATGACAGGTGGGCTCCCAGCAGCTTGCCGATGCCCGCGGCGGCGGCCATCGCCAGCGCGCCCCAGAACAACACCCGCACAGCACCGCGTACCGGCGGCGCGCCTCCGGCACGGGCGGCCATCGCGCCGGTCATGCACAGGCCGATCAGGGTGCTGGCGGTGGTGGTTACGGTGACCTTCTCCGCGCTGGAGAACAGGGCGGTCAGCACCGGCAGCGCGGCGCCACAGGTAAACGCACCGGCCGAGGCGAGCGCTGCCTGCAGCGGACGCGCGCGCAGGGTGTCGGTGATGCCGAGTTCGTCGCGGGCGTGTGCACCCAGAGCGTCATGCGCCGTGAGTTGCTCAGCCACCTGCCGGGCCAATGCCGGCTCCAGGCCGCGATGGCGATAGATGGCCGTCAGCTCGTCCAGCTCGCTGTGCGGATCCTCGTCCAGCTCGCGCATCTCCATTGCCAGGTCGGCCGCTTCGGTGTCGGCCTGGGTCTGCACGGAAACGTACTCGCCCGCGGCCATCGACATCGCACCGGCCACGGTACCGGCCACGCCGGTGGCCAGGATCGTGCTGGCCGAGGCACCGCTGGCGGCCACGCCGACCACCAGGCCGGCGACCGAGACGATGCCGTCGTTGGCCCCCAGCACGGCCGCGCGCAGCCAGCCGACGCGGTCGGCGCGGTGCAGTTCCGGGTGTCGTGAATGGCGGCTCATGGCCTGAGTGTACGGGGGTCAAGAGGTCGTCGGTAGGATGCTGAAACCCGTCACCGTCGCATGCTGTGAAGGGCCGCCACGCTATAGTGCGCCCTTGCGATGGAAGGCCCCCAGCCCCACATCCCCTGCCACTGTCCAGCGAGTCCTCCCCTTGTCGAGCCCCAGCCACGTCGCCGATACGCCCATTACCGACCGCTCGGAGCTGGTCGAGGTGCTTGCCTCCGGCGAAAAGCCCCGTGCGCAGTGGCGCATTGGTACCGAACACGAGAAGTTCGGGTTCCGCCTGGACGACCTTCGCCCGCCGACTTTCGAAGGCGAGCGCGGCATCGAAGCCCTGCTCAACGGGCTGACCCGCTTCGGCTGGGAGCCGGTGCAGGAGAACGGCAACACCATCGCCCTGCTGCGTGACAACGCCTCGGTGACGCTGGAGCCGGCTGGCCAGCTGGAACTGTCCGGCGCGGCGCTGGAAACCATCCACCAGACCTGCGTGGAAACCGGCACCCACTTGAACGAAGTGGCGCAGGTGGCCGGCGAACTGCAGCTCGGCTTCCTCGGCATGGGCTTCCAGCCGAAGTGGACGCGCGATGAAATGCCGTGGATGCCCAAGGGCCGTTACAGGATCATGCGTTTCTACATGCCCAAGGTCGGTTCGCTCGGCCTGGACATGATGACCCGCACCTCCACCGTGCAGGTCAACCTGGATTACGCCACCGAAGCGGACATGGTGAAGAAGTTCCGAGTGTCGCTGGCGCTGCAGCCGATCGCCACCGCGCTGTTCGCCGATTCGCCGTTCACCGAAGGCAAGCCGAATGGCTACCTGAGCTACCGCTCGCATATCTGGACCGACACCGACGCCGACCGTACCGGCATGCTTGACTTCGTGTTCGAGGATGGCTTCGGCTACGAGCGCTATGTCGATTACCTGCTCGACGTGCCGATGTACTTCTCCTACCGCGATGGCATCTACCACGACGCCAGCGGGCAGAGCTTCCGCGATTTCATGCAGGGCAAGCTGCCGGTGCTGCCGGGTGCGCTGCCGACGCTGCGCGACTGGTCGGACCACATGACCACCGCCTTCCCGGAAGTACGCCTGAAGAAGTACCTGGAAATGCGCGGTGCCGACGGTGGCCCGTGGAGCCGCCTGTGTGCGCTGCCGGCATTCTGGGTCGGCCTGCTGTACGACGACACCGCGCTGGATGCCGCCTGGGATCTGGTGCGCGATTTCAGCCTGGCCGAGCGCCACGCGCTGCGCGACGGCGTGCCGAAGTACGCCATGGGCCTGCCGTTCCGCAACGGCACCGTGCGCGACCTGGCCCGCGAAGCAGTGAAGATTTCCGTGGAAGGCCTCAAGCGCCGCGGTGCGCGCAATGCCGATGGCCAGGACGAAAGCAAGTTCCTGGACGTGCTGCAGGAGATCGTCGAATCGGGCCTGACCCCGGCCGAGCGCAAGCTGGCGCTGTTCCATGGCCGCTGGCACGGCGACGTCGATCCGGTGTTCAAGGAATTCGCGTACTGAAGTGCGCCCGCCGGGCATGGCCCGGCGGGTAGCGCGCGCAGAAGAAACCCCGGCAACGCCGGGGTTTCTTCATTCCATCGGCGCAGCGATCAGGCCTTGATGGTGGCCATGTCGATCACGAAGCGATAGCGCACATCGTTCTTCGCCATGCGCTCCCAGGCCTGGTTCACGTCCTTGATATTGATCACTTCCACATCGCTGACGATGCCGTGCTCGGCACAGAAGTCCATCATTTCCTGGGTTTCGGCCATGCCGCCGATGGCCGAGCCGGTGACGTGCTTGCGGCCGAAGATGACCGTACCACCCATCAGCGGCGGGTCCAGTTCGGTGATGACGCCGACCAGGCACATGGTTGCATCGCGCTTGAGCAGGCTCATGTACGGGTTGGTGTCATGGCTGACCGGCACCGTGTTGAGCAGGAAGTCGAAGCTGTTGGCGTGGGCCTTCATCTGCTCCGCGTCGCGCGAGACCAGCACTTCGTCGGCGCCCAGGCGCTTGGCATCGGCACCCTTTTCCGGGGTGGTGGTGATCATCACCACGGTGGCGCCCATCGCCTTGGCGAACTTCACGCCCATGTGGCCGAGGCCACCCAGGCCGATCACGCCCACCTTCTGGCCCGGGCCGACCTTCCAGTGGCGCAGCGGCGAGTAGGTGGTGATGCCGGCGCACAGCAGCGGCGCGGCGGCCTTCAGGTCCAGCTTTTCAGAGACCTTCACCACGAAGCGCTGCTCGACCACGATGTGGTCGGAGTAACCGCCCATGGTCAGCTCGCCGGTGTTGCGGTCGTGGCTGTTGTAGGTGTAGGTCGGGCCCTTTTCGCAGTACTGCTCCAGGTCGTGGTCGCAGGCATCGCAGTGGCGGCAGGAATCGACCATGCAGCCGACGCCGGCGAAGTCGCCGACCTTCAGGGTGGTGACGGACGGGCCGACTTCGACCACGCGGCCGATGATCTCGTGGCCCGGCACCATCGGGTACTCGGCGCCGCCCCAATCGTCGCGGGCCTGGTGCAGGTCGGAATGGCAGATGCCGCTGTACAGCACTTCGATGCGGATGTCGTTGGCGCCGACGGCGCGACGTTCGAAGGTGAAGGGCTCGAGCGGGGCGGTGTTGGTGCGTACCGCATAACCATGGGCGAGGGACATGGGGAATCCTTGGCGGGGTTTGTCGAAAGGCGCTTTACAATACGCCCCTCGTACCGGGGTACAAAGCCCGGATATCGGCATGATTCATCAAGGCACACTGCACAATGGCCTCTGACAATCTCTCCCACCTGGCCGCCTTCGCTGCCGTGGCCCGCCACCGCAGCTTCCGCAAGGCCGGCGGCGAACTGACCCTGTCGACCTCGGCGGTGAGCTATGCGATCCGCGCGCTGGAAGAGCGGCTGGGCGTGGGGCTGTTTCACCGCACCACCCGCAGCGTGGCCCTGACCGAGGCCGGGCAGCGCCTGCTGGACAGGCTGCAGCCGGCGCTGGGCCAGGTGCACGACGCGCTGGAAGAGATGAACCAGTTCAGGGACAGCCCGACCGGGCTGCTGCGCATCAACGCGGCGCGTGCTGCGGTACCGACCCAGCTCGGGCCGCGGCTGACCCGCTTCCTGCGCGCGCATCCGGATGTGCGGCTGGAGCTGACCGAAAACGACGGGCTGGTCGACATCGTCGCCGACGGCTTCGATGCCGGCGTGCGCCTGCATGAGTTCGTGCCCGAGGACATGGTGGCGGTGCCGTTGGGACCGGCCCTGCATGGCATGATCGTGGCCTCGCCGGAGTACCTGGGCCAGCACCCGGCGCCGCAGCACCCGCGCGACCTGCTGCAGCACGAATGCATCCGCTTCCGTTTCGCCAGCGGGCACCTGTACAAGTGGCAGTTCGATCGCGATGGGCAGTCGCTGGAAATCGACGTGCGCGGGCGGCTGACGCTGAGCGAGCAGACCACCATCATCCGCGCGGTGCTCGATGGTTTCGGCCTGGCCTACGTGCTGGAAGATGCCGCGCGCCCGCATATCGAGGCCGGGCGGATGGTGGCGGTGCTGCAGGACTGGAGCGAGCCGTTTCCCGGCTTCGTGCTGTATTACCCGAAGCAGCGGCAGATGTCGTCGGCGTTGCGCGCGTTCGTGGATATGCTGCGGGAGTGAGGCGGGATGCAGTGCCGACCAACGGTCGGCACCCACCCGTGTGGTCACTCACTCCACCAGCGCGTCATACCCCAGGCCGACGAACTGGATCAGGCAGAACCCATGCCCGAACGGATCGGCCAGCACTGCCAGCCGTCCCCAGCGGCGTTTGCTCACCGGCAGTTCGATGACCGCGCCGGCGGCCACTGCGCGTGACAACGCGACGTTGATGTCTTCCACCACCCAATCCAGGTGCAGCGGCGTCCAATGCCGCTCGTAATCGCGCACGTCGCCTTCGTCGGTGGCCACGCTGCCCGCATCACTCTGCAGCAGGTACAGCGGGGTGGGACCACCGAGCAGTTCAAGCGCGTTGGTCCCCAGCCGGCGGCCGACGCGCAGGCCGAAGGCCGCAACGTAGAACGCTTCGGCAGCGGCCAGGTCGGGCACATCGATGTTGACGATGAAGGTGCGGGCAGGGAGTCCATGGCAGGGATCTGCGGCGGCCGGTTGCACGCAGTCTAGACCTGCTGGAGCAGGCTGCGGATTCATGTGCCGGGTGAATTCAGGCAAGGTAGGTGGCTGCTTTCGACAGGGACCTCCATGAGCACGCTTTCCGATATCGAACAGGCCACCGGCCAGGCCTTTCCGCCGCTGTTTCATCAGATCGCCGCCGAAGGGCGCAGCGACTGGGGTGCATTGGGCAACCCGTGGTTCCGCGAAGTGTTTCCCACCCTGCTGGCGCAGCCGCCACTGCTGCTGCACGCCAATGAGTTCGAGCCGATCGAACGGAGCGAACTGCGCGAAGCGTGGGAAGACCTGACTGCCGAGGACCACTACAACCCGCTGCGCAAGGACCTGCAGTTGCTGCCGTTCGCGCGCAGTGGTGGCGGCGATACCTATTGCTTCTGGACCAATGCGCCGGGGTTCGCCGAAGCGCCGGTGCTGCTGGTTTGCCACGACGACGACCGTGCCGACGTGCTGGCCGCCAACCTGCAGGACTTCCTGTTCCGCAAGATGGTCGAGGCGGTGGCGGAACTGGAAGCGGAGTACACGACGCTGGTCGAAGGTGATCTGGCCGCCAACCTGCAGGCTTGGCTGGGCAGCCATCGCGGCTGGTTGCGCGACGACCAGGGGAGGGCGCTGGAGGCCTTGTTTGCCCGCACCGATGACATCGCCGCAGGGCGGATCAGCGACGAGGAAGCGCAGGCGCTGGTGAAGCAGGTGATCGGCTTCCCGCGGCTGGACGAGTCGTTCGCTTACGTGCGCGAGGGCGCTTGAAGGCCGGGGTCGGATCCGCGCGCAGCGCGGCTCTGACCCCTTCTTGGCCGAACCAACGGTCAGAACCCTTTCCGTTGGAAAGGGCTCCGACCCCATGCTCGATCAGCTTGCTGCCGGGTAATCCAGATAGCCCTCGCGGCCACCACCGTAGTAGGTGTCGCGATCCGGCGCGGCCAGCGCGATGTCCTGCTGCAGGCGCTCGACCAGATCCGGGTTGGCGATGAACGGCTGGCCGAAGGCGGCGATGTCGATCGTGCCATCGTCGACCAGGCGCAGGGCGTACTCACGGGTCATGCCGCCGGCCAGCAGCACCGTGCCGCCGTAGGCCTGCTTGAAGGCCTTCAGGAAGTCTTCGCCGATGGCGCGCTCGCCGCGCAGGTAGTTGTCATTCAGATGCACGTAGGCCAGCCCGCGCTTGCCCAGTTCTTCGGCCAGGTACAGGTAGCTTGCCTCGTTTTCGGCATACGCCGGCATGTCGAAGACCTGGCTGTTCGGTGCCAGGCGCACGCCGACGCGATGCGCGCCGATGCCTGCTGCCAGCGCATCGACGGTGTCCAGGATCAGCCGTGCGCGGTTGCGCAGCGAACCACCGTAGAGGTCCTGCCGATCGTTGGTGAGCGGGTTGAGGAACTGCTCGAACAGATAGCCGTTGGCGGCGTGCAGTTCGATGCCGTCGAAGCCGGCGGCGATGGCATTTTCCGCGCCACGCACGAAGTCGCTGACGATGCCCGGCACTTCATCGGTGCGCAGGGCGCGCGGCGGGGTCGGATCGACGCGGCCGCGGCTGCCGTCATCAAGGTACACGAAGGCAAAGTTGCGCGGGTCGCTGCCGACCGCACGCGTACCGGCGCTGACCGGCTGGCCGCCGTCGGGCTGCAGCGAGCTGTGCGACATGCGGCCGACGTGCCACAGCTGGGCGAAGATCGTGCCCTCCGCGGCGTGGACCGCGTCGGTCACCAGCTTCCAGCCCGCCACCTGTTCGGCCGACCAGACGCCCGGCACGTCGATGTAGCCCTGGCCCTGCGGCGAGACCGGCGTGCCTTCGCTGATGATCAGGCCGGCGCTGGCGCGCTGACGGTAGTACTGCGCGGTCAGCTCGTTGGCCACGGCGCCCGGGTTGCGGGCACGGGTCATCGGCGCCATGGCGATGCGGTTGTGCAGCGGGGTACCCGCCAGGTCGAAGGGGCGGAACAGCAGGTCGGTCATCTCGGTCATCTCGGTGTGGGGGAGGGCGCCCGTGGCGCCATGTACACAGGATGGAGTTGACATCGAAGCACATAAAGAGCTTCGATTTCCCTCTTGGTGGGACATCGTGTCCCCAATGGAGGCTGCAGATGCTGCCCGTGGAATCCTTGAATGGCCTGGTGACCTTCGTCACCACGGCGCGCGCCGGCACCTTCACCGAGGCGGCCGAAGCGCTGGGCATCTCGCGCTCGGCGGTGGGCAAGGCCATCGCCCGGCTGGAGGCGCGGCTGGGCGTGCGCCTGTTCCACCGCACCACCCGGCGAATCTCGCTGACCACCGACGGTGAGGCCTACTACGCCTCGTGTGCGGCCGCGCTGGATGAGATCTCCGCCGCCGAGGCCTGCCTGGGGTCGGCCGCGCATCTGCCCAGCGGACGCCTGCGCATCGACATGCCCTCGTCTTTCGGCCGCCTGGTGGTGATGCCGGTGCTGCTGAAGCTCTGCCAGCAGTACCCGGACCTGCAGCTGACGGTGACCTTCACCGACCATTTCGTCGACCCGATCGAGGAAGGCATCGACCTGCTGATCCGCTTTGGTGGCCTGCAGCAGGCCGAGCACCTGGTGGCACGCCGGCTGGGCAGCCAACGCCTGGTCACCTGCGCCGCGCCGTCCTACCTCCAGGCGCACGGCGTGCCACAGACCATCGAGGACCTGCGTGCGCACCGCAGCATCGTGGGGTTCCGGCACGGGCAGCCGGTGGCCTGGCGGATCGGGCCGGAAGGCGAGCATGCGCCCTTCGTTCCCAGTGGCACCTACCAGCTCAACGACGGTGATGCGGTGATCGATGGTGCCATTGCCGGGCTCGGCATCTGCCAGATGCCGGTCTCGCTGGTCCGCCGGCACCTGCAGTCCGGGGCGCTGCAGTCGGTGCTGGATGACTGCATGCAGCGGCACATCGAGATCCACGCGCTGTGGCCGCCGACCCGCCACCTGCGGCCCAAAGTGCGCTTCGTGGTGGATGAACTGACCCGGCTGGCCGCGGCAGGCGCGTTCGATTGAACGCGTCTTCGATGAAGCTTAGTAGCTGACGATCCGCGCGCTCGCTTTGCCCCCGCCAGCCAGTTCTTCCAGGACCTCAATCAAAAGCATGGTGAGGTCCCGACCGTCCGCGGTGACAAAGTAATCCGCAAGGTTGCTGATGCCAGTCGAGATGTTGCTTGACCATGGCGGTTGCAACGTCCGGTCTTCGAACGACCAGATGATCCTTTGGGGAGACAGATCGGCGAGTTCATTGCGGATGGTCCAGATCTCGGCAAGTGCGCCAGCAGCATCCTTCTGCGGCAGCGTTCCACCGTAAAGCGTGTGCATGATGATCGGGAAGCGGGTTACCCAGCCGGCAGGTTCCAGGTTGCCGGTTATGGTGGAGAAAAAGGCATAAAGAAACGCGTCGCTGCCGATTTCATCGGTGATGCTTCCCAGTTCAATGCCAACGCCCATTCGACGCTCCGACATGTGTCCAAGGTGACAGATTGGCAGCTGCGTCCGCAGTGCAATCGAGGCTCTTCATAAGTCATTGATATTCCAAGGCGCACGGGCAGGTCATCGCAGGCGGCAAGCGAGCCAATAGCGTCAGGCTGGGTCCTCCTGTATACTATCCCCCAGTATAGTTCCGCAGGTGGCCCGCCATGCCGCATTCCCCCGAAGAAAAGAAGAAGGTCCTCGCCCGCGTGCGCCGCATCCGCGGCCAGTGCGATGCGTTGGACCGCGCGCTGGAGGCCGGCGCCGACTGCGGGCCGGTGCTGCAGCAGATCGCGGCCATCCGTGGCGCGGTCAACGGGCTGATGTCCGAGGTGATGGAAGCCCACCTGCGCGAGGAATTCGGCCAGCCGGCCACATCCGATGAGCAACGCGCCGAACGCGTGCGCGAGATGAGCGGGCTGATCCGCTCATACCTGAAATAAACAACGGCGCAACATAGCGCCGCCCATCCTGTTACTGCCTGTCTTTTGGAGAGTCCGCCATGAAATCCCGTGCCGCCGTCGCCTTTGGTCCCGGCCAGCCGCTGCAGATCGTCGAGATCGACGTCGCCCCGCCGAAGGCCGGCGAAGTGCTGGTCAAGATCACCCACACCGGTGTCTGCCACACCGATGCGTTCACCCTGTCCGGCGATGATCCGGAAGGCCTGTTCCCGGTGGTGCTGGGCCATGAAGGCGCCGGCATCGTGGTGGAAGTGGGCGAGGGCGTGACCAGCGTCAAGCCGGGCGACCACGTGATTCCGCTGTACACCGCCGAGTGCGGCGAGTGCCTGTTCTGCAAGAGCGGCAAGACCAACCTGTGCGTGTCGGTGCGTGCCACCCAGGGCAAGGGTGTGATGCCCGACGGCACCAGCCGCTTCAGCTACAACGGCGAGCCGATCTACCACTACATGGGCTGCTCGACCTTCAGCGAGTACACGGTCGTGGCCGAGGTCTCGCTGGCCAGGATCAATCCGGAAGCGAACCCGGAACACGTCTGCCTGCTCGGCTGCGGTGTCACCACCGGCATCGGCGCGGTTCACAACACCGCCAAGGTGCAGGAAGGCGACAGCGTGGCCGTGTTCGGCCTGGGCGGCATCGGCCTGGCGGTCATCCAGGGTGCGCGCCAGGCCAAGGCCGGCCGCATCATCGCGGTGGACACCAACCCGTCCAAGTTCGAGCTGGCCCGCGAATTCGGTGCCACCGACTGCATCAACCCGAAGGACTTCGACAAGCCGATCCAGCAGGTCATCGTTGAAATGACCACCTGGGGCGTGGACCACAGCTTCGAGTGCATCGGCAACACCAGCGTGATGCGTGCGGCGCTGGAATGCGCGCACCGTGGCTGGGGCCAGAGCGTGGTGATCGGCGTGGCCGGTGCCGGCCAGGAGATCTCCACCCGTCCGTTCCAGCTGGTCACCGGCCGCAAGTGGATGGGCACCGCCTTCGGCGGCGTGAAGGGCCGCAGCCAGCTGCCGGGCATGGTGGAAGACGCGATGAAGGGCGATATCGAACTGGCCCCGTTCGTCACCCACACCATGGACCTGGACAAGATCAACGAAGCCTTCGACCTGATGCATGAAGGCAAGTCGATCCGCTCGGTCGTCCACTTCTGAATCACGCCAGGCGGCAGGCCGCGTGCCTGCCGCCGCTGGGAGCACTCCATGGAACGCATCGAACACCGCGCCTGTTTCGGCGGCTGGCAGGACGTCTACCGCCATCACTCGACCACGCTGGGCTGCGACATGCAGTTCGCCGTGTACCTGCCGCCGCAGGCGGCCACGCAGACACTGCCGGTGCTGTACTGGCTGAGCGGACTGACCTGCACCGAGCAGAACGTCATCACCAAGGCTGGCGCGCAGCGCTACGCCGCCGAGCATGGCGTCATCCTGGTGGCGCCGGACACCAGCCCGCGAGGCGATGACGTGGCCGATGCCGAAGGCTACGACCTGGGCAAGGGCGCGGGCTTCTATCTCAACGCCACCGAACAGCCGTGGGCGAAGCACTACCGCATGCACGACTACGTGGTGCACGAACTGCCGACGCTGATCGAAGCGAACTTCCCGGCCAGCGATGCGCGCGCGATCAGTGGCCATTCGATGGGTGGGCACGGTGCGCTGGTGCTGGCGCTGCGCAACCCGGGCCGCTACCGCAGCGTCTCGGCGTTCTCGCCGATCGTGGCGCCGAGCCAGGTGCCGTGGGGCCACAAGGCGTTCACTGCCTACCTGGGCGACAACCCGGCCGAGTGGGCGCAGTGGGATGCCACCGCGCTGGTGGCCACCGCCAGCGAGCGCCTGCCGCTGCTGGTCGACCAGGGCGATGCCGATGAGTTCCTGCAGAACCAGCTGCAGCCCGAACGCCTGCAGCAGGCCTGCGATGCCGTTGGCCACCCGCTGACCCTGCGGCTGCAGCCGGGGTATGACCACAGCTATTACTTCATCGCCAGCTTCATCGGCGAGCACGTCGCCCACCACGCCCGCGCGCTGAAGGCCTGATTTGTAGAGCCGAGCCCATGCTCGGCTGGGCACCCGAGCAGCCGAGCGTGGGCTCGGCTCTACGGAAGCAGGCGGCTACAGGTCGTCTTCTTCCGCCGCCTCACGGCCCTGCTGGCGGATCAGGGCTTCTTCGCGCGCATCGTTGATGGCATGGCGCACGCTGTCCAGGTCGATGGTGGATTCATCGTGCACGAAGGTGCCGGTGAGTCCACTGTCCGGCAGCAGGCTGCCAGCCTCGAACAGCGCCCACATTTCCTCGCCGTACCAGGTGTCCAGCAGTTCGGGTGCAAAGCGGCCCAGGTAGGCGGTGAGGTTGTTCACATCCCGCAGCAGCATGCTGCGTGCGGCGTTGTTGCCGCCTGCACTGACCACCTGGGGGAAATCGATCACCACCGGGCCATCGGGACCGACAAGCACGTTGTACGGCGAGAGATCGCCATGGATCAGGCCGCAGCACAGCATGCGCACCACCTGCCGGACCAGGGTCTGGTGGAACTGGCGGGCCTGCTCCGGTTCCAGCTCCACCTCGCCCAGGCGGGCGGCGGAGAACCCGTCGGCATCGGTGACCAGCTCCATCACCAGCACGCCGTGGTAGTAACCGTACGGCTCGGGCACGCGCACGCCGGCATCGCGCAGCAGGTACAGCGCGTCCACCTCGGTGTTCTTCCAGGCCGCTTCCTGCTGCTTGCGGCCGTACTTGCTGGCCTTGCCCACCGCACGCGCTTCGCGGCTGCCGCGCACTTTGCGCCCTTCCTGGTACTGCACGCGCTGCTGGAAGCTGCGCTGGGCCATGTCCTTGTAGACCTTCGCGCAGCGCACGTCGTCGCCGCTGCGTACCACGTACACGGCCGCTTCCTTGCCGCTCTTGAGCGGGCGTAGTACTTCATCGATCACGCCGTCGTCGATCAGCGCGCGCAGTGCTTCGGGGGTTTTCACGGGATCTCGGGGCGGCCGGCGCGGACGCGCTCGCCAGGTTGGGGGGATCTGCGCATTTTACAGGCCGCGGCAGCCCAGCGGCTTCCCGGCGGGCCCACGAGCGTCGCCGATCCGCTTTTTCCAAAGCGGATCACGCCGCAGTGGCCGCGGGCTGCGCTATGGTGCGCGCATACGGCCTTACGGATGGGGGAAGTGCATGCCGGTCGTGCTGGCGCTGCTGTACGTGCTGTGTCACGGGTTGGTCGTGGCGTTCTGGCCTGGGACGGCCGGTGGCGGGTCATTCGCCTTCCTGACCGCGGCACCGTTGCTGGCCGCGGCCGCGTGCCTGTGGCGGGCCCAGCGCGACCGTGCGGCGCTGGGCTGGCGTGCCACCGCGCTGGCCCTGCTGCTGTGGGCCGGTGGCATGGGCTTCAACATGGTGGATGCGCTCAGCGCCGGCCGCTCCAACATCACCCCCAGCGCCAGCTTGCTGCTGTACGTGCTGTACGGCGTGCCGCTGGTCTTCATCCTGGCCCGGGCACGCCGCGAGCGCTGGACCATCAGCCTCATCGATGGGCTGATGGCCGCCCTGCTGGGCGTGCTCTTCTTCGTGCACACCCAGTCCTTCGCCGACCGCATCGATGTCGATGATCAGGCGATGGCCAACATGCAGCACATGTTCGATATCCAGAACCTGTGTATCGCTGCTTTTGCCGTGGTGCGCTGGCTGGCCGGCGACGTGTCCGAGCGTCGTGCGTTCTTCCGAGCGCTGGCGCTGTATGCGCTGGGCTACCTGATGGTGGCGTACTACATCAACCATTACACCGCCGAGCAGTCCTTCGGTGCCTACAACGACCTGCTGATCGACGTGCCGTTCCTGCTGCTGGCGGTGCTGGCACTGCGCCAGTCCCCGGTGCCGGGGCGGGTGCTGCACCCGCGCCTGTCGCGGCTGGTGCAGGCCGGTGGGCCGATGATCCTCCCGTTGCTGCTGCTGGTGGTCGGCACCCTGGTGGTGGACCACGCGCGGCCGCTGGCGTTGGCCGGGTTCGTGGTGGCCACGCTGGGCTTCGGCCTGCGCAGCACCCTGCTGCAGATTGATCTGCTGGAAGGTCAGGCCACCCTCGACCAGCTGGCGCGCCAGGACGGCCTGACCGGCGTGGCCAACCGGCGGCAATTCGACACCGTGCTGCAGGCCGAGTGGAACCGCGCCCGCCGCAGCGGCACCGAGCTGGCGCTGCTGCTGGTGGACATCGACCACTTCAAGGCGTTCAACGACCAGCACGGCCACCCGGCCGGCGACCGCTGCCTGCGCGCGGTAGCGGCGGTGCTGCAGGCCACCGCCGGGCGCGCCGCCGACAGCGTGGCGCGCTATGGCGGCGAGGAATTCGCGGTGATCGTGCCGGGCAGTCCGCTGTCGGGCGTGCTGGCGCTGGCCGAGCGGCTGCGCATGGCGGTGGAGGCACTGAGCCTGCCTGAAGGTCCGGTCAGCATCAGCATTGGTGTTGCCTACCTGCACCCGCCGGCCACGGCCAGCGCCGACCAGCTGCTGGCTGATGCCGATGCCGGGCTGTACGCTGCCAAGCGCGCCGGCCGCAACCAGGTGACCCTGCACGCGCGGGTGCTGGACGACGAGAGCGGCGAGGAAGGCGTGATCGACTGCTGATGTGGACGCTGGATCGGCAGCGCCGGGCCATGCCTGGCGGGTATCTCAACGCTCGCCGCGCGTCTCCACCAGCACCGGGCAGGGCGCGTGGTCGAGCGTCCACTGCGCCACCGAGCTGTCCAGCAGGCGCTGCAGCCGTGACAGCTGGCGATGGCCGATCACGATCAGGTCGGCGCCCAGCTCGCGCGCCTGGGTGCTGATCACCTTGGCGGGATCGCCTGCCGGCAGCAGCGGACGGGCGTCCACCCCACGCTGGCGCAGCTGTGCGATGGCGTCCTGCAGCAGGCCTTCGGCCTTCGCCCGCTGGCGTTCGGCGGCGGGGTACTCGCGGCGGTCGGCATCGCTGGCATCGGCGGACAGGGCGAACTCCGGGTCGATCACGCACAGCAGGTGAAGGCGGCTGCGTGGTCCGGCGACGCGGGTGACCAGGTCCAGCAGGATGTCGTGCTGGGGGCCGCCGTCGAGGGCGACCAGCAGGGTTGTGAACATGGGGGACTCCTTGGCAGGGGGTATGGTCGCCCATGCCGCGCCGTGCACCCATGCCGTGCGGCGCAGGCAATACCTGCACCGGATGCAATCGACTTTGATCAAGGGTGTCGTAGAGTCACTCCAACTGTTGGAGACTGCCATGCCCCTGCCTGACCTGAACCTGCTGCTCGCCCTGGATGTCCTGTTGGACGAAGGCAGCGTCGCCGGGGCGGCACGCCGCATGAACCTCAGTGCCCCGGCCATGAGCCGTACCTTGGGGCGGATCCGCGACGCGCTGGGCGACCCGGTGCTGGTACGCGCCGGCCGCGGCCTGGCACCGACCCCGCGCGCGCTGGAACTGCGCGAACAGGTGCGCGACGTGATCGAGCAGGCCCACCGTGTGTTCCACGACGGCCGCGAAGTGGACATCCAGACCTTGGAACACACCTTCAGCATCCGCGCCAACGATGTGTTCATCGGCAGCTACGGCGGCCGCCTGCGCGAGGTGTTCCGGCAGCAGGCGCCGCGCTGCACGCTGCGCTTCATGCCCGAAGGCGATACCGATGATGATGCGATGGTGCAGGGCCGGATAGACCTGTTCATCAGCACCGCCGGCAAGCACGCGCCGGAGACCAAGGTGCAGAACCTGTTCACCACGGCGCTGCTGGGTGCGGCGCGCGAGGATCATCCGCTGTTCGACGGGGACATCACCGCCGAGCGTTTCGCTGCCTGCGACCACATCTCCGTTTCGCGGCGCGGCATCGCCCACGGTCCGATCGATGATGAGCTGGCGCAGCTCGGCCTGAGCCGACGGGTGGCGATGGTGATCCCCACCTTCCATGGCGCGATCTTCGCGGCGGCATCGTCGGATCTGGTGCTGCCGCAGATGCCGAGCGTCATGCTCGATCGCATCACCTACATGGGGCTGCCGCTGCGGATGTTCCCGCTGCCGGTATCGGTGCGCACGGTGGCCCTGGTGCAGGCCTGGCACCCGCGCATGGACAACGATCCGGCGCATCGCTGGCTGCGCCGCGCGATCAAGACGATGTGCGACGCCGACCTGTAGAGCCGAGCCTACGCTCGGCTGCATCAGAGGGCGTGCCGACCAACGGTCGGCACCTACCAGGATCCTGCGCCGACCAACGTTCGGCAGCTACCGGATACGTGCGTCAGGCGCACGGCTGGCATCGCATCCACGCCATTTTTCGCAGCAGTGGGCCTGCATAGACTGCGCTCCCCCACATTCACGGAGCGCACGCCATGTCGCTTCACCTGCCGTGCGCTGCACGGATCGGCCGCCGCCGATGAGCGCGGTCGCCATGCCCCGGGCCCCGGCCGCTCCCGTCGCCCCCGCGTTCGACCGCCGCATTGTCGTTGGCCTGTGCGGCGTGCTGCTGGTGGTGCTGCTGTCGGGCTTCAACGAAAACGTCACCAAGGTCGCGCTGGCCGATATCCGCGGCGCGATGGGCTTCAGCGTCGACGATGGCAGCTGGATCATCAGCGTGTACAGCGCGATGTCGGTCAGCGCCATGGCCTTCGCACCCTGGTGTGCCGTGACCTTTTCGCTGCGCCGCTTCGCCCTGGTGATGATCGCCGCCTTCATGCTGCTGGGCGTGCTGTGCCCGCTGGCGCCGAACCTGCCGACTTTCCTGCTGCTGCGCGGGCTGCAGGGCCTCGCTGGTGGCGCGCTGCCACCGCTGTTGATGAGCGTGGCGCTCCGCTTCCTGCCGCCGGGCATCAAGCTGTACGGTCTGGCCGGCTATGCGCTGACGGCAACGTTCGGACCCAGCATGGGCACGCCGCTGGCCGCGCTGTGGGTCGAGCATGCCGGCTGGCAGTTCGCGTTCTGGCACATCGTGCCGTTCTGCGTGGCTGGCATGGCCATGGTCGGCTGGGGTCTGCCGCAGGACCCGCTGCGGCTGGAACGCTTCGCCCAGTTCAATGGCGTGGGCCTGGCCCTGGGGCTGCCCGCGCTGGTCATGCTGGTGCTGGGCCTGACCCAGGGCGCGCGCCTGAACTGGTTCGATTCACCGCTGATCACGGTGCTGCTGGGCGGTGGCGGCGGCCTGCTGGTGCTGTTCTTCATCAATGAATGGTTCCACCCGCTGCCGTTCTTCAAGTTGCAGCTGCTGGTCCATCGCAATCTCAGTTACTCGCTGGTGACCTGCATCGGCGTGCTGTTCGTGCTGCTGGCGGTGATCTCCATTCCGTCCGGCTACCTGGCCAGCGTGCAGGGTTACCGACCGCTGCAGACCGCACCGATGCTGTTGTGGGTCGCGCTGCCGCAGGCCATCGCGCTGCCGCTGGTGGCCACCGTGATGAACCAGCGTGCGGTGGATTGCCGCTGGGTGCAGGCGACGGGGCTGGTCCTGCTGGCCGCCGCCTGCTTCATCGGCGCGCACCTGGACGTGCAGTGGAACCGCGACAACTTCCTGTGGGTGCAGCTGCTGCAGGTGGTGGCGCAGCCGATGGCGGTGCTGCCGCTGCTGCTGCTGGCCACCACCGGCCTGGCACCGCAGGACGGTCCCTATGCCTCGGCCTGGTTCAACACCGTCAAGGGCTTTTCCGCGGTGTTTGCTGGCGGCGTGCTCGACGCGGTCGCGCAGTCGCGGCGCCACTTCCATTCCACCGCGCTGGTGGACCACCTGGGCGACCAGCCGTGTCTGCCGGCCAGCACCGATCTGCCCGCACGCCTGCACGCCCAGGTACAGGCGCTGACCTCGGCCGACCTGTACTGGCTGGTCGCGCTGGTGGCCCTGGGCTGCCTGCCGCTGCTGCCGTGGGCTACCCGTATCCATCCGCCACGTGCCGTGGCCTGACTCCCCTTCGCAAGGACTTCCCCATGAGCCTCAACAAGACAACCCTCAATACCGGCCTTGCCGTGGGCGTGCTGGCGCTGGCCATCGGCGGCTGGCTGCTGCTGCGCGACGGGCGCTACCAACGCACCGACAACGCCTACGTCAACGCCGATTTCACCGTGGTTGCGCCGAAGGTGGCTGGCTTTGTCAGCAGCGTCGAGGTGCAGGACAACCAGATGGTGAAGGCTGGCGACGTGCTGGCCCGCATCGACGATCGCGATTACCAGGTAGCACTGCAGGCGGCGCGCGCCGACCTCGCCAATGCACGCGCACAGCTGGCCAATGCGCACGCTGCGCTGGCCCAGCAGGATTCGCTGATCGAACAGGCCCGGGCCAGCGTCGATGTCAGCCGCTCCGAGCTGACCCTGGCCAGCGCAGACCAGCAGCGCTACCGCGAACTGGCCCGCGATGGTGCCGGTACCGTGCAGAACGCCCAGCAGGCGCAGTCGAAGCAGGCCGTGGCCAATGCGCACCTGCAGCAGGGGCAGGCCGCACTGAGCACCGCCCGCCAGCGCACCGGCATCCTCGCCGCCGGCGTGCAGTCCGCACAGGCCGCGGTGCAGCGCGCCGAGGCGGCACAGGCACGCGCGGAGCTTGACCTGTCCCACACCGAGCTGCGCGCGCCGATTGACGGTGTGGTCGGCCGCCGTGCGGTGCGCGTCGGCGCCTACCTGACCCCGGGAACCGCGGTGGCGGCAATCGTGCCGCTGCAGCGTGCCTTCGTGGTCGCCAATTTCCAGGAAACGCAGATGACCCGCATGCACGCCGGCCAGGCGGTCGAGCTGTCCGTGGACGTGTTTCCCGGCACGCGCCTGCACGGCCACATCGACAGCATTGCTCCAGCCACCGGCGTGACCTTTGCCGCCGTCGCGCCGGAGAACGCCACCGGCAACTTCACCAAGGTGGTGCAGCGCATCCCAGTGAAGATCGTGCTGGAGCCGGGCCAGCCACTGGCGGAGCAGCTGCGCGCCGGCATGTCGGTGGAAGCGCGTGTGGACCTGCAGGGCGGGGAGGGCGCATGAGCGCGCGTCAGGTGATGAAGACCCTGACCACTGCGGCGCTGTGCCTGGCCGTGGCGGCCTGCACCCTGGGCCCGGACTTCGTACGGCCGCAGGCCCAGCTGCCGGCACAGTGGCAGGGTGACGCCGTGGCCACTGCGACCCTCGACGACGATGCGGCGTGGTGGGCGGGCTTCGATGATCCGCTGCTGGGCCAGCTTGCGCAGCAGGTGCTGCAGTCCAACCTGGACCTGCAACTGGCGGCCAACCGCGTGCAGCAGAGCCGCGCGGCGCGTGGCATCAGCGCCGCGGACCGGCTGCCCTCGGTGGCGGCCAGCGCCAGCGGCGTGCGCGCACGCAACAGCGAGGTGGGCCTGAGCGATCCGTCCGGCAACGCCGGCCGCGAAGACTACGGCCTGTTCCAGGCCGGCATCGGCCTGAGCTGGGAGCTGGACCTGTGGGGCCGCGTGCGCCGCCAGGTGGAAGCCGCCGACGCGCGCGTGCAGATGGCCGAAGAGGATGCCCATGCCGTGCGCATCGCGCTGCTGGCCGAAACCGCCCGTTCCTACCTGCAGCTGCGCGCGACCTCGCAGCTGCTGGCGATCACCGAGAACAACCTGGGCATTGCCGCTGACATCCAGCGGCTGACCGAGGCGCGGCAGCGCCAGGGCGTGGCCAGCACGCTGCAGGTATCGAGCGCGGCGGCGCAGGTGGCCGCGCTGCAGGCCCGCGTCGCGCCGCTGCGGCACCGGCAGTCGCAGCTGCGCAATGCGCTGGCGTTCCTGCTGGCCAGGCCGCCGCTGGCACTGGATGCGCAGCTGCAGGCCGTGCGCAGCGACTGGCCGGCACTGCCCGACGTGGCCGTGGGCCTGCCCAGTGACCTGGCCGAACGCCGCCCGGACATCCGCCGTGCCGAAGCGGCGCTGCATGCGGCCACCGCCAACATCGGCGCGGCCAAGGCCAGCTTCCTGCCGCGCATCACTTTGAATCAAGATGCGGGTTTCCAGGCCAGGCAGCTCGATGACCTGGATGGCTGGGATGCACACCGCTTCAGCATCGGCCAGTCGATCAGCCTGCCGATCTTCCAGGGTGGGCGGCTGAAGGCAAATCTGGCGCTGAGCCGGCTGCAACAGCAGCAGTCCGCGCTGCAGTTCCAGCGGACGGTGCTGCAGGCCTGGCATGAAGTGGACGATGCGATCGATGGCTACGCGGCCGAGCAGCAGCGCACGACGCAGCTGCAGGTGGCGGTGGCGCAGAGCGAGACCGCCTTGGGCGCGGCGCGGCGCCAATACCAGGCTGGTGTGGTCGACATGCTGGATGTGCTGAGCACCCAGCGCATCGCGCTGGACAACCAGGCCGCGCTGGCCAACAGCCAGGCCACGGCGGCGATAGCGAGAGTGGAGCTGTACCGCGCGCTGGGCGGCGGCTGGTAACGACATGGAATCGCCGGGCATGGCCCGGCGCTAGCCACCATGCCGGTCGCGATACGCACCCACCGGGCAGGGCGGTGCGGTACCCATCGTGGCGGTAGCGCCGGGCCATGCCCGGCGGCTTGGTAGTTGCCAACCTTGGTTGGCAGCCCGTTGCAGAAGGGCCAACCAAGGTTGGCATCTACCAGAGCACGTCGTGCGCCGGGCCATGTACTGTGGACCCGACGGGTACATCAACGCCCGTCCGCTACCTCGCCATGGAACCAGTATTCCTGTTCCAACCCGTCATGGTGGTCGCTAGCTGGCCACGTGCCCTTGGAAATAGTCTTCGTCCAGATAAAGGCAGATCTCACTTGCGAACAGGCCTGGCCAAGCGATGCAGCAGGTCACCCGTACGGCCGCCTGCGAAACAGGGCGTGACTGAATCAGGTTGGTGCACGCGGTGATGAGCGATTGGCGCAGGCCCGCTGGATTTCCCGTGTGGAGGCAGGGCCTTCGATCAGGCCGGCACGGGTGGGAATCTTGTAGTCCAGTAACGGGCTTCATGGCCCAAGGCTTCTGGGGAGGGGAACGCACCGCTGAAGGAGCCTGCCCACTGTTGCAGGTTGCGCAGTCGGCGTGGAGCGTCGCGCAGCTTTTTCTCGCCGCGCGCACCCGGCTTGGTGGTGGCATCTCTGTTTCTCATTCCGGCAGTGTGCCAGCCGCAGGAACGGTGCGCTGGTAGCCCCGGGGCATGCCCGTCGGTCGTCGGTAGTTGCCAACCTTGGTTGGCAACCATTTGCAGGGACGCCAACCAAGGTTGGCCTACCAGAGCGGAGCCGTCGGCACCGGGTCGATCACGACACGGGCGTCGGCGGGCGCCTCAACGCACGTCGCGCAGTTCCCAGTGGTGGCCGGCCAGCAGGCGAAGGCGCTGCTTGAACACATCACTGTCGATGCGCGTGGTGGCCACAAGGTTGATGCGCAGGTCCTTCTGCTCGCCGGTCACGGTGGCATCCGGGTCGGTCACGCCCCACTGCGGCTCCACGGCGTCCGGGTCGGCCTGCTTGGCCTTCCAGCGCTCGAACAGGGTGCCGCTGCGCAGGGCATCCTGCAGCTCCTCGGCGAAACCGCCGGCGCTCTGCGAATGGAAAGACAGGTCAGGGTCGTTGCCACGGGCCTTGGACGGGTCGGGCAGGCTGATGTGGTACTGCGCAGGCATGGTTCGTCTCCTTGAGGTGCGGCAAGGCTGGCACAGCCGCAGTGCAATGCTTGTGTACGCCAGAGCGGCTTATTCGAAGCGATGCGGCCCATCGGCAAAGCCCACCGTCACCGCGCCCTTGCCGACGTTGACCATGCCGGTCAGGCTCATCACCGACTCGTATACCGCCACGTCGTGGCTGGCGCACAGGTCTGTCATCGCGGCATAGCCGGGCAGGGCACGCAGTTCCTCCAGCTCGCCGCCGTAGCTGACGCAGACGGTGGGGGTCATCAGGCCGTTGCGCACGCGCTGGCCGACCACGCCGAACAGCTTCTGCACAGCGTTGTCGAAGCCCTTGATCTTGGCCACCGGCCCGGTCTCGCCCTTGTAGCCGTGCAGCACCGGCTTGATGTCCAGCGCGCTGCCCAGCGCGGCGCTGAGCAGGCCGACGCTGCGGTCGCCCTTATGGCGAGCGCGGGCGCGCATGTAGTACAGGTCGCGGGTGACCATGTAGCCGTGCACGTTGCCGAACAGTTCTTCCAGCCGCTCGCGGATCTGCTGCACGCTGGCACCGCTGTCGCGCAACCGCACCGCCTCCACCGCGGTCACCGCCTGGGCGGCGAACAGGTTCTGGGTATCCAGCACGCGCAGCGCGAACGGCGAGTTGTAGCCCGCCGCCTGGCGCACCGGCTTGTAGTCGTTGAGGATGGCGAAGCTGGCCTGCAGCGCGTTGTCGTGGATCGGACTGCGCGTCCTGGTGATGGTCATGCAGAACACGTGGTCGTAATCGATCACCAGCTGCTGCAGGAACAGATCGCGGATCTGGTTGACGCTGAAGGGGATGGTCTCGGCTTCGGCACCATGCTCGGCCACGTGGGCGTGCAGGAAGCTGAGCGTCGCCTGCTCGTCGCGATGGTCGGCCAGCACCGCTTCGCCGATCCGCACGGTGATCGGCAGCACCACGATGTTGTGTGCGGCAATGAAATCCTGCGGCAGGTCGCAGGCCGAATCGACAACGATTCCGATGCGCATCCGGCTCCCCCTCCAGGGCGGTTGTAGGTTCGGAATGTGAAAGCTATCTCAATTTTATCCGGGGCGCGCGAGGGAATCACGCCATTGCCTGTTCAGCGATTGCGCTGCACCGCCACTGGAAGCGTTACCACGGCCTGCCAGTCCGGACGCTGCAGCAGGCCGGGGTCGGCCAGCACGGCGGCCATCATCGGGTGCGCATCGTTGCCCCAGAACAGTTCGCCGTCGATGGACAGGGTCGGCACGCCGAACAGGCCAGCGTCGATCGCGGCCTCGGTATTGCGGCGCAGCTGTTCCTTCACCGCCGCTTCGGCGCAGGCCGCCTGCACGTCGTTGATGCCCAGCCGCGCCGCCGGTATGCGCAGCGTTTCGGCGCTGTCCCCGGTATTGCCTTCGCGCCAGATCCAGTCGAACAGCACATCCACCGCCTGCGTGTTGCCACCGGCGGCCAGGCACAGGCGCAGCGCGGCCAGCGGGTTGAACGGATGGGCGGGCGGGAAGCGCAGCGGCGTGCCTTCGGCCTGCGCCGTCCACAGCAGCTGCCGGTAGATGAAACGGCGCTTGGCCGGGATCTCGGCCGGGCCGAGGTTGCCCAGGTGGTGCAGCACCGCGCCGAAGGCGATCGGCACCGGCTGGATGGCCGCGAACTGCGGCAGCTGCTTGACCTTCTGCCAGTGCAGGTAGGAATAGGGCGAGACGAAATCGAAGTACCAGCGCAGGGTCGGCATCGGCGGATTCCTCGCAGGTCAGGGCTGCGCGTTGTGCTGCAGGTAACGGTCGCGCAGTTCGGTCTGGCGCGAGCGCATCGGCATCGCGCGCCCACCCAGCCAGACCTGTTCGGCATAGTGCGCCACATCCAGCGGGTCGCCTTCCCAGAGCACAAGGTCGGCGCGCTTGCCCGGTTCGATGGTGCCGATCTGGTCGGCCACGCCCAGCACCTGTGCCGGCACCCGGGTCAGCCCGGCCAGGCCATCGGCCCACGGCAGGCCATTGGCCACCGCGTTGCCGGCCAGCTGGCGCATCTTGCGCGCGTTGTGCGAGGCATCGTCGCGCTGGGTGAAGCTGACCGGCACGCCCGCACGCTGCAGGCGCGCGGCGTTTTCCAAGGTGGCGCCGATCTGGTCGAAGCTGGTCGGCAGGTTGCCCAGCGCATCAACGAACACCGGCACCTGTGCTGCGGCCAGTTCCGCGGCCATCTGCCAGGCCTCGGCACCACCGGCGATGGCGATCTTGACCTTCTCGCGTGCGGCCCAGCGCAGCAGCTGGCGGATGTCGGCGGCACGGTCCACTTCCACCACGATGCGGCCCTGGCCGCCCAGGTAGCGGGCCAGGCTGCGGCGGCCGGCGGGCGTCAGCAGCGCATGCGGTGAATCGGCGGCGACCTGGCCGCGCGCTTCGTCCACCATCTGCTGCAGCAGCATCCACTGCGCCGCGCGCGACTGCCCGGTCAGTTCCGACGCGGCCGCGCCCAGGCGCAGGAACAGCGCACGCGGGCCGATCGGGTCGGCGCTGCCATCCAGGCGCATCACGCCGCCCTGGCCGGCCACGAAGCCACCGCCGGTGGCTGCGCCCAGCACGGTGAAGCCGATGCCATCCAGGCGCACCACGGGAATCAGCACCGAGGCCGGGTTGTAGGCAAGGGTGACGTCGAATTCCGGGCGCAGCGGCTGCTCGCCGATCTTCAGCGTGCTGTCCACGGTGCTCGATTCGCCGGAGACCTCTTCGATGCCGATCTCGGTGATGCCGCCGAACAGGGCCGGAGTGAGCGGACGGCCGTTGGCCTCCACCACGGCCACGCCGGCCGGTGCCGCCAGGCCGGGGCCGACCGTGCGGATCAGCCCGCCCTGCACCAGCACGTCGGTGTTCTGCAGGTTGCCGCGCGCGCTGGCGGTGTGCACCGTGGCGTTGCGCACCAGCAGGTCCTGCGCCGAAGCCGCAGTTGCCAGCAACAGCAGCGCAACCACGGTAACGCCGGGCCATGCCCGGTGACGCTTGTTCAACGTGCCCATCAGCGCATCTCCTGGCCAAGCTGGAAATCCGAACGCGGCGTCGCCGCCGGCGCAGCGCGGTCATACAGCCGCCGGCCATCGACGAAGACCTGCTCGGCCAGCGCATACGAACTGAAGGGATTGCCGTTCCACACCACCACGTCAGCCATCTTGCCGGCCTCCAGGGTGCCGGTCTGGCCTTCGATGCCCAGCGCCTTGGCGGCGTTGGCGGTCATCCACGTGATCGCGTGTTCCGGGGTGATGTCCGGCATGCGCGCGCGGCGCGCCGCAGCCATCACCTTGGCCGCCTCCTGGTTGAGGCGCTGGATGCCCTCGGGCGAATCGGAATGGACGATGGCGCAGCTGTTCTTCGGCCGGTCGACCAGCGCGATGTTCTCGGCGATGCCATCGAAGGCTTCCATCTTGAAGCCCCACCAGTCGGCCCAGAGCGCACCGCAGACGCCGTCGGCGGCCAGCCGGTCGGCCAGCTTGTAGGCTTCCACGCCGTGGTGGAAGGCGGCCACCTTGAAGCCGAATTCCTTGGCCAGGTCGAGCATGGTGGCCATTTCGTCGGCGCGGTAGCAGTGGATGTGCACGCGGATGTCGCCCTGGATGGCGCCGGCCAGCGTATCCAGCTTGAGGTCGCGCTTGCCGCCGGCATCCCCGGCGCTGTCGCCCTTGTCGCTGCCGAACCAGCCCTTGCGCTTGGCCGGCTTCGGGCTGTTCTTGGCGATGTAGGCGGCCGCGTCGATGAAGGCGGCGCGGTAGCCGGCCACGTTGCCCATGCGCGTGGCCGGGGCGGTGCCCTTGCCGCCGTAGACGCGCTTCGGGTTCTCGCCGCAGGCCATTTTCAGGCCCCACGGCGCGCCGGGGAATTTCATCGCCTGGTAGGTGGTGGCCGGCACGTTCTTCAGCACCACGCCGCGGCCGCCGACCAGGTTGGCCGAGCCGGGCAGCACCTGCATGCTGGTCACGCCACCGGCCAGGGCCGCGGTGAAGCCTGGGTCCTGCGGCCACACCGAGTGCTCGGCCCAGACATTGGCGGTGACCGGTGCGGTCATTTCGTTGCCGTCGCTGTGCGCGCTGACGCCGGGGCTGGGGTAGACGCCCAGGTGCGAATGCACGTCGATCAGGCCCGGGGTGACCCACTTGCCCTGCGCATCGATGCGGGTCATGCCGGCATCGGCCTGCAGCTGCGGGCCGACGGCGACGATGCGACCGTCGCGCAGCAGCACGTCGGCATGCTCCAGGCGCTGGCCGGTGCCGGTCAGCACGGTGGCGTTCTGGATCAGCACCGGGCCATCGGGATGGGCCTGGTAGGTACTGGGGTAGGGGTCGGCGACGAAGCGCGACGCGCCCACCGCCGGTGCGGTGCTCAGTGAGGCCAACGCCAGGCCAAGCCCGGCGCGCAACAGCGTGGATGGCATGCAGACTCCCCTGGCAGGCGCGTGAATCCACCGACGCTATCCGGCGCCGGGGGCGATTGCCAAGTGACGTTGGGCAGGGGCGGATGTAGGAATTTCCCTATACAGAAATTGTGAACGAAGCATTAATTTCTGGTGACACCTGCGGTGTTCGAACGCAGCAGCGTGTGGCTCTCCCCTTGCTGGCAGCCCTGTGCCAACGCGCAGGGCTGGCATCGCACTTCCCATGGAATTCAAGGACGTACCTGTTGATGAGCGTTTTCACGTCGTACCGTACCGTCGCTGCGCGCCGCACCTTCCTGCCCTCGCCGCTGGCTTCGGCCATTGTCGGCTCGCTGCTGGTGGCCGCCTCGCTGCCGGCCCTGGCCCAGGGCAGCAGTGACGAGCTGTCGCGCTACCAGTTGCAGCGCAGCCTGCAGGCTGCCTTCGCCGCCCCGTCGCTGGCCTCGACCGCCGTTCCGTCATCGGGTTTCGCCCCGGCTGCAGGCGATGCCGTGGCCGAGCCGATCATGGGCCAGGCCGGTGATGCCGCCAGCTGGCGCACCACCGAATTCAACAACGACTGGGGCCTGGGCGCGATCAATGCCGATGCCGCCTATGCCCGCGGCCTGACCGGCAAGGGCATCCGCCTGGGCGTGTTCGACAGCGGCACCGGCCTTGAGCACGACGAGTTCGCCGGCAAGGACCACCGCAGCATCCACCTAGCTGACGTGCTGGCCGACGGCAGCCTGTGCAGCCGCGAAGTGCTGGACGGCCCGGATGCCTGCTTCGTCAGCGATGGCGACAAGGTCGCGGTGTCCTACCAGCTGATCGACCCGGACTGGGAGCAGCTGCTCAACAACAACGGCTTCTACGAAGGCCTGAGCTACAACCTGCACGGTACCCACGTGTCGGGCACCATCGCTGCCAACCGCGATGGCAACGGCACCCATGGCGTGGCCTTCGGTGCCGACCTGAGCGTGGCCCGCCTGTTCTCCAACAGCGTCACCTACCTTTCGGTGGTGCGCATCGGCAACAGCCTGTATCTGGACGAACAGACCGTGGCCGCGATCTCGGCCGCCGATTCGATCTATCCGCAGCTGTACGCGCAGATGAACGAACAGGGCGTGCGTGCGATCAACCACAGCTGGGGCCTGGCCAACGAGCCGGAGACCGCTGAAGACCTGGATTTCTACCAGTCGCATCCGGTGTTCGCCGAAAGCCTTGCGGCCATGGCCGAAGGTTCGCGCAGCAGCGGCCTGATCCAGGTCTGGGCAGCCGGCAACACCAATGCCGTCAATCCTTCGCCCGAAGAAGCGCCGATCGCCGGCATGTTCGCTTCGCTGCCGCGCGCCATCGCCGATATCGAGCCGTACTGGCTGGCCGTGGTCAACGTCAATGAAGACCTGGAACTGAGCAACCGCTCGATGCGTTGCGGCCTGGCCGCCAACTGGTGCCTGGCCGCACCCGGTTCAAACATCACCTCCACCGTGTACGGCGACGATTCGGTGCTGGAAGGCGACCTGTACGACGACAACGGCAACCTGGTGCTGGAAGTCCTGAACCAGGATCCGACCTCGGCCTACGCTGACATGAGCGGCACCTCGATGGCGGCCCCGCACGTGACCGGTGCACTGGGCCTGCTGTTCGAGCGCTTCCCGTACCTGGACAGCGCGCAGGTGCGCGACGTGCTGCTGACCACCGCCACCGACCTCGGTGCCGAGGGCGTGGACGATGTCTACGGCTGGGGCCTGATGGACCTGGCCAAGGCGGTCGAGGGCTATGGCTCGCTGCGCGTGGACACCGACGTGGTGATGAACCAGAAGGCCGGTGGCCTGAAGGTGTGGGAAGGCGATGCATGGGACGACTGGACCAATGACATCGGCGGCCCGGGCAAGCTGACCAAGAGCGGCATCGGCTGGCTGCGCCTGAGCGGCGACAACAGCTTCAACGGCGCCGTGGTGCGCGAGGGCGTGCTGGAGCTGGACGGCGTCAACGCGCTGACCAGCGCCGTCGAAGTGAACGGTGGCAGCCTGGTGCTGAACGGCACGCTGGAAAGCACCGCGCTGAATGCCAACGGTGGCGTCAGCGTCGTCACCCGCACCGGCGTGCTGGACGGCTCGGACCTGAGCGTGTCCGGCGGCGTGGTCTCGTTCAACGGCGTGCAGACCGGTGGCCAGACCTTCGTCGGCGCCAAGGGCACGCTGAAGGGCGTGGGCGAGCTGGGCGACACCACCGTGTCCGGCATCATCGCGCCGGGCAATTCGATCGGCACGCTGACCATCAACGGTGACTACGTGCAGACTGCCAGCGGCATCTACCAGGCCGAACTGGCCCCGGGCAGCCGTAGCGACCTGCTGCACGTCACCGGCACCGCCACCCTCGGCGGCTCGCTGGTGGCACTGCCGGAAGCGGGCACCTACTACCTGGGCGAGCAGTTCAACTTCCTGCAGGCCGATGGCGGCACGATCGGCCAGTTCGCGACCACCGATTTCAGCGCGTTCTCGCCGTTCATGCAGTTCAGCCTGGTCTACGGCGCTTCCGGTGCCCGGATCGAGGTGGCCCGCGGCGCCGCACTGGCCACCGCTGCCACCACCGCCAACCAGCGCGCCGTGGCCGGCGTGGCCGATACCTTGGCCGTTGGCCAGGGCCTGCCGCGTCCGCTGACCCTGCTGTTCCCGGAACAGGTGGGTGCGGCGCTGGACGGCCTCAGCGGCGAGCTGCACGCAGCCACCGCGGCCGCGCTGGTGGAAAGCAGCCGGAACGTGCGTGATGCCGCGCTGTCGCGCCGTGCCGGTGCCACCGCACCGGGCGCCAGCGATGCCGATGCAACCGGCGTCTGGGTGCAGGCCATCGGCGGCAGCACCACCCTGGACGGCAACGCCAACACCGCCCGCACCCAGGCCAACAACAACGGCCTGCTGGTCGGCGTGGACCGCGAGTTCGTCGGCTGGCAGGTGGGCGTGCTGGCCGGTACCGGCCGTACCGACGTCAAGCAGCAGCAGGGCCGTCGTGCGCGCTCGAAGATCGACAACACCCACTTCGGCGCGTACGCCAGCCACAACTGGGGCGGGTTCGGCCTGCGTGGCGGCCTGGCGGTGAGCAACCACGACGTGGACAGCACCCGCGAGCTGGCGTTCTCCGGCTACACCGACACGCTGAGCGCCCGCTACGACGCTCGCACCCGCCAGGCGTTCATCGAAGCGGCCTACCGCTTCGGTGGCCGTGAAGCCGGCCTGGAGCCGTACCTGCAGGTGGCCCGCGTGGAAGTGGACACCAAGCACATCGACGAGCATGGCGGTGCCGCCGCCCTGCAGGGCCGGGTCGACGATGCCCGTACCACCGTGGCCACGGCCGGTGTGCGCTTCGACAAGGGCCTGAAGGCCTCGTTCCAGCAGGACAGCTGGCTGCACGTGACCGGTGGGGTGGGCTACCGCCGGGCCAGCGGTGACCGTGACCCGTCGGCAACGCTGGCCTTCGCCAGCGGCAGCGACGCGTTCGTGGTCAGCGGTGCGCCGATCGCCGACAGTGCGGTGGTGGCCGAGCTGGGCCTGTCGGCCTGGCTGACCGAGCGCCAGCAGCTGGAACTGGGCTACAGCGGCCAGTACGGTGATGAGAGCCGTGACCATGGCGCCAACCTGCGCTGGTCGGTGCGCTTCTAAGCGCCCGGCGCGGCAGTGACGGTTCCCGGGCAGGACGTGCCGGGAACCCCCGGGAGGGCGGCCGCAGGGCCGCCCTTCTTTGTTGCCGGGGCAGGTGAAGGCCGGCGGGCACGCGCCTACAATGGCGGCCCCACGCCGTCGCGGATGCGCCATGAAGAGCAAGCAGGAAATCGTCGACAACTGGCTGCCACGCTATACCGGCGTGCCCCTGGACCAGTTCGGCCAGCACATCCTGCTGACCAACTTCGGCGGCTACCTGCATACCTTCGCCGAGCTGACCGGGGTGCCCATCGTCGGCCTGGACCGGCCGATGGCCAGCGCCACCTTCGACGACATCACCATGATCAACTTCGGCATGGGCAGCCCCAATGCCGCCATCATCATGGACCTGCTGTCGGCGGTGATGCCCAAGGCCGTGCTGTTCCTGGGCAAATGCGGGGGGCTCAAGCGCAAGAACCAGCTGGGCGACCTGGTGCTGCCGATCGCCGCCATCCGCGGCGAGGGCACCTCGGGCGACTACCTGCCGCCGGAAGTGCCGGCGCTGCCGGCCTTCGCCCTGCAGCGGGCGGTGTCCACGATGATCCGCGACCTCGGCCACGACTACTGGACCGGCACGGTCTACACGACCAACCGCCGGGTCTGGGAGCATGATGAGGCCTTCAAGGAACGGCTGCGGGCGATGCGCTGCATGGCCATCGACATGGAAACGGCCACGGTGTTCGCTGCCGGCTTCGCCAACCACATCCCCAGCGGGGCCCTGTTGCTGGTGTCCGACCAACCGATGATTCCCGACGGGGTCAAGACCGAGGCCTCCGATGCCAAGGTCAGCTCCCAGTTCGTGGAAAACCATATCCAGATCGGTATCGAGGCGCTTAAGCTTATTCGGCGCAACGGCAAGTCGGTCCGCCACCTGCGCTTTGACGAATGATGATGATGGTCTGGCGCCGCGCGCTGGCCCTGGAGAGCAGGTGATGGACGTTGCCGCGCAAGTGGTGGAATTCTGGAGCGAGGCGGGCCCGTCGAAGTGGTTCGCCCGCGATGACGCGTTCGACGCGCGGTTCCGCGAGCGGTTCCTGGAGGAGCACTACGCGGCGGCGTCGCGTGGGCGCGAACACTGGCTGGGCAGTTCCGAAGGCGCGCTGGCGCTGATGCTGCTGCTGGACCAGTTCCCGCGCAACTGCTTCCGCGGTACCGCCCATTCCTTCGCCACCGATGGCCTGGCCCGGCATTACGCCATGCGCGCCATCGAGGAAGGCCTGGACCTGCAGCTGGTGCCCAAGCTGCGCGCCTTCATCTACCTGCCGTTCGAGCATTCCGAAGATCCGTTCGACCAGGATCGTTCGGTCGCCATGTTCGACGTGCTGGGCGACAAGGAATACCTGCAGTACGCCGAAGTCCACCGCGACGTCATCCGCCGCTTCGGCCGCTTCCCGCACCGCAACGCAGTGCTGGGCCGCATTCCCAGCCCGGAAGAACTGGATTTCCTCGCCGAAGGCGGGTTTGCGGGGTAGCCGGAGACCGCGCCATCCACGCATGGCGTGGATCTGCCCGGAACGCTGCCGCGCGTTGCGGCCAGTAGATCCACCCCATGCGTGGATAAAAAAAACGCCGGCGTCTGCCGGCGTTTTTCGTGCCCGTGGGCTGGCCGATCAGTACTTCGGCACGCCGTTGTCCACTTCGTCCGACCAGGCGTCGATGCCGCCGGTGACGTTGAACACCTTGGTGAAGCCCAAGGTGCGGAACTGCTCGGCAGCCTGCGCGCTGCGGCCACCGTGGTGGCACAGGAAGGCCAGCGGGGTGTCCTTGGGCAGGCCTTCCAGCTCGGCGCGGCCGTTGCCGTCGAAGCTCTTGAACGGCACGCCGACCGCGGCGATGGCGCGTTCGTCGGCCGGGCGCACGTCGACCAGGGTCACGTTGCCGGCACGCACCAGGTCGTCGGCGTCACGCACGCTGATTTCCTGCACCGGCTTGGGCGCGTTCGGGTTGTCGATGGCCAGGCCCTTGCCGCGGATGTCATCGACCCAGTCGATGGTGATGCCGTCGGCGCGGCGCGCGCTGGACAGGTCGAACTGCACGCGCAGGCCGTTGGATTCGGCGGCGATCGCGCTGTCATCGTGCGGGGCCAGCTGGAAGTTCGGCTGGAAACGCGCATCGATGGTCAGCTGCAGCGAAGCGCCCGGAGCATCGGCCAGCGCGCCCTTCAGCATTTCGACCGCGGCCGGGGTGACGGTGATGCGCGGCGGGGTGCGGTCCGGTGCGGCCAGGCCGAGCACGGTGCTCAGTTCGCCGCTGGCGGCCATCTGCAGGATGATGTCGCTGCCACCGACCAGTTCGCCGTCGATGTACAGCTGCGGGATGGTCGGCCAGTCGCCATAGGCCTTGATGCCTTCACGGATTTCCTGGTCGGCCAGCACGTTGACGTGGGCGAAATCGACGCCCAGGTCCTGCAGGGCGCCCACGGCCTTGGCCGAGAAGCCGCACTGCGGCATCGACGGCTGGCCCTTCATGAACAGCACGACGCGGTTGTCGTTGAGGAGGGATTCGATGCGCGAACGCAGGGCGGGATCGAGGGACATGGGCAATGTAGGGTCCGTAAATTCGAATCACTCATTCTACGCCCCATGGCATCATGGGGCATGACCAACGCAGGAACATTGCATCGCAACCCGACCCGGCCGTGGCGCTGGCTGCACTGGCTGGTGGCGTCGCAGGTAGCGGTGATCCTGGTCTGGGTGCTGGCCGGCTGGCACTGGGGGCTTCCGCTGATGGTGGTCAGCCACGCACTGTTCATGGTGCCGGTGTTCCTGCCCAACAGCCGCTTCTACACGCCGGTGCTGGACCGCCTGCCCGATGCGGGGAACAGTGTCTGGCTGACCATCGACGATGGTCCCAGCGAGGAGACCCCGGCGCTGCTGGATCTGCTCGACCGGCACCAGGCGAAGGCGACCTTCTTCCTGGTTGGCGAGCGCGCATTGGCGCATCCGGCCCTGGTGGAAGAGATCCTGCGTCGCGGCCACGACCTCGGGAACCACAGCCATACCCACCCGCAGACCCGCTTCTGGCGGCTGGGCCCGGCGGCGATGCGTGCCGAGATCGAAGGCTGCCACCAGGCCCTGCAGGCGGTCAGCGGCCGCCCGACGCGCTGGTACCGCTCGGTGGTGGGCATGACCAACCCGTTCGTGGCGCCGGTGCTGGCCGCGCTGGGGCTGGTGCGGGTGGGCTGGACCGCGCGCGGCTATGACGGCGTGGGCTGCACGCCCGACGGCGTGATGGCGCGCCTGCTGCCGGACCTGCAGCCCGGTGCCATCGTGTTGCTGCATGAAGGTGCCGCACATGGCCACAACCTGGCCATCATCGAGCGCGTGCTGCAAGTGCTGGACCAGCGCGGGCTGAACGCTCGGTTGCCCTCCCTCTAGCGTGGTAGCGCCGGTCCATGCCCGGGCGGCGGCGCAACGCGCCGTAGCGGTGGGACCACCTGTAGCGCCCGAGCCTACGCTCGGGCGGCGGCGCAACGCGCCGTAAAGGCAGCCGAGCATGGGCTCGGCTCTACACAGGGGATCGCTGCGCTACCAGCAGCCAGCTGTTGAACGGCGTGCGCCCGTGCAGCGGCCGCACCTCGCCCACCTGCAATCCGGCCCCGGCCAGCGTCGCCCGCAGCAGTGCCGGGTCGGGGTAATGCCGCGGCCGCGTACCCATCCAGCCGACCAGCCAGGCCAGACGATCAGCCACGCGCGTGGTGCGGTCGCGGCGGCCGCCGGTGGCCAGTGGCGTGCGCAGCAGCAGGCTGCCGCCGGGCGCCACCCGCGCGCTGGCCGCTTTCAGCAGGTCCAGCTGCGGCTGCACATCCAGGTACTGCAGCACGTCCAGCAGCAGCACGTGCCCGGCCTGCGCAGGCAGGGGCGCCTGCACGTCCAGGCAGTCGAACCTCACATCCTCCAGGTCGCCACCGGCCCGTTGCGCGCGGGCGATCTTGCCCGCATCCACGTCCACGCCCAGGTAGGGCTGGCCGCGGCCGCGCTGGCGCAGTACGTGGGCGAACAGGCCCAGCCCGCAGCCCAGATCGAGCAGCGGCAGGCCATCGTCGGGGAGGTGCTGCAGCACGCCGTCGTACAGCGGATCGCTGCCCAGCTTGCCGCGCGTGTAGTAGTAGTCGCGGCGGTTGCCCCAGGCCTGCATCGGCCGGAACGCCTCGGCGATGGCCCGTGCCTGGCCGCGCTCCAGCGGCGAACAGTTCAGTGGTGTGCCGTTCCCTGGCAGGCCCTCCATCGCTCAGTCCGTTCGCTGCAGCAGGCGCGTGGCCACGGGCAGGGCGCGTCCGGCCCACAACGCATACATCCGCGTGGAGGGATGCAGGCCGTCCTCGGCGATCATCGTCGGGTCGGCGCCATGCGCGCGGCTGATGTCGGTGATGTCGACGAAGGCCACACCCTGCTGGGTGCTGATGACCTTGGCGGCGCCGTTGAATTCGTCGGTCTCGATCCCGATGCGGGCCAGGTCACGGCCGCTGCCGGCACCGAACGGGGTCGCGCCCCAGTCGGGGAAGGACAGCACCAGCACGCGTCCGGCATCGCCACCGGCAAAGCCGATCGCACGCTGCAGCAGCGCCTCGAACTGGTGGCGGTATTCGTTCAGCGGGCGCCCGCGGTACTGGTTGTTGACCCCGATCAGCAGGCTGACGAAGGCAAACGGACCTTGTGGTGCGGCCGCATCGATGCCCGCGTCGAGCTCATCGGTGGTCCAGCCGGTGGTGGCGATGGTCTGCGGGTCGGCCAAGCACACGCCCTGCGCACGCAGCGCGGCAGCCAGCTGGTGCGGCCAGCGGCCTTCGACCGCGACCGCTTCGCCGATGGTGTACGAATCGCCCAGCGCCAGATAGGACAGCGCCACGCTCAGGCCACCGAGCGGCGCGGCTTCAGCGGCACGACCTTGGTGGCGTCTTCGGCGCGGCGGGCCAGCACGCGGTCGATGCGCGCGAACACATCGCGCATCACCGAGGCCTCCGGCAGCAGGGTCACGCGGAAGTGGTGGCGGTAGGGCACATTGAAGCTCGAGCCCGGCACGACCAGCACGCCCTCGTCATTCATCAGGTCCAGCGCGAAGTTGTGATCGTCGAAGCCCTTGGCGGCGGCACCGACCACGGCCGGGAACGCGTACAGCGCGCCGGCTGGGGCGACCAGCGACAGGTGCTCGCTGGCGTTGCAGGCCTCGATCACCGCGCGGCGGGTTTCATACAGGCGGCCGCCGGGGGCGCACAGTTCGGAAATGGTGTCCGGGCCATTCACCGCGGCGTCGATGGCGTACTGGCCCGGCACATTGGCGCACAGGCGCAGCGCGCTGAGCAGATCGAGCGCTGCGCGGAACTCACCCAGGCGCGCATCGTCGCCGGTGAGGTGGGCCCAGCCCACGCGCCAGCCGCAGGCGCGGTGCACCTTGCTCAGGCCACTGAAGGTCAGGCACGGATGATCGCCGGCCAGCGGCGCGACCGGCTGGAACACCGCGTCGCCGTACAGGATCTGGTCGTAGATCTCGTCGACCAGCAGCAGCAGGTTGTGGCGGCGGGCGATCTCGACCACGCGCTCCAGCAGCTCGCGCGGGTAGCTGGCGCCGCTGGGGTTGTTCGGGTTGATCAGCACGATGGCGCGGGTGCGCGAGGACACCAGCGTCTCGATCTCGGTCGGGTCGGGCTGGAAGCCGTTCTCCGGCGCGCAGCGGTAGTACACCGGGCGGCCGTCGTTGAGGATGGCCGCGGCCGACCACAGCGGGTAGTCCGGCGAGGGCACCAGCACTTCGTCGCCCGGGTTCAGCAGGGCGCGCAGCGACAGGTCGATCAGCTCGCTGACGCCGTTGCCGATGAACACGCGGTCCGGGTGCGCATCGGGCGCACCACGGCGTGCATAGGCGGCGGCGATGGCTTCGCGGGCCACCGGCAGGCCCTGCTGGTGGGTATAGGGATCGGTGCGGCCCATGTCATCGGCGATGGCGTGCTGCAGGTGTGCCGGCGCACGGAAGCCGAAGTTGCCCGGGTTGCCGATGTTCAGCTTGATCAGCCTGCGGCCCTGCGCCTCCAGCTCCCGCGCTCGCCGGGCCAGCTCTCCGCGGATCTCGTAGCGCACTTCGGAAAGGCGCTCGCGGGTGGCCAGGGGCTTGTGCGAGGGGGGGGACATGGGGCTGGGCCGTCAAAAGGCGTGGGGTTTCCATCCTACCGGAATTGCTGCAGTGCATGGCAAGGCCCCAGGGCCTGCCGTTGTTGGGCTGGCAGGGCATCGGGCCGGTTAGAATGACGGCGATGACCCAGACCCCCGATTTCAACGCACTGCAGACCATCGGCTGGCCCTGGCCGGGCCCGCCGCAGCAGGCCGACTGGCAGGCCGCGATGGCCGAGCACCCGCAGGCCCGTCCGGCGCGGGTGATCGAACAGCACCGCACCCACTACGTGGTGGCCGATGGCCCGGAGGCCTCGATCAAGGCCGAGTCGCTGCCGGAATGGCAGCGTCCGCGCTTCCCCAGCCATGAAAGGCCGGCAGTGGGCGACTGGGTGCTGCTGGACGGCATCCGCATCGTCGCTTTGCTGCCGCGGCGTACCGCCATCAAGCGTGGCGCTGCCGGCGAGCATTACCACCAGCAGGTGATCGCGGCCAACATCGATACGGTGTTCATCGTCTGTGGCCTGGATGCCGACTTCAACCCGCGCCGCATCGAGCGCTACCTGCTGCTGGTCGGCGGTGGCGGTGCCGAGCCGGTGGTGGTGCTGACCAAGGCCGACCAGACCGAGTACAGCGAAGACGCGCTGGCGGTGCTCGAGGAGCTGGAGATGCAGGGTATCGCGCTGCACGCGATCAATGGCCTGGATGCCGGCAGCGTGTCCGTGCTGGAACCGTGGCTGGGCCCGGGCCGCACGGTGGTGCTGGTCGGTTCGTCCGGTGCCGGCAAATCCACGCTGACCAATACCCTGCTGGGCGAGCAGCGGATGAAGACCAACGCGGTGCGCGCCAACGATTCGCGCGGCCGCCACACCACCACCCACCGCGCGCTGATGCCGCTGCCGATGGGTGCGTGCCTGATCGATACGCCGGGTATGCGCGAGCTGAAGCCGACCGGCGAAGAGACGCTGGCCGAAGGCGGTTTCGCCGATATCGAAGCGTTGGCGGCGCAGTGCCGCTTCAACGACTGCATGCACCAGCAGGAACCGGGCTGTGCCGTGCGCGCGGCCATCGATGCCGGTGAGATCGAAGAGAGCCGGCTGCAGAACTACTTCAAGCTGAAGGAAGAAGTGGCGGCTGCCGCTGCCAAGCTGGCCGTGCGCCAGGCCGAGACCGCACAGGAGCGCGGCGGCAAGAAGGGCAAGGGCCAGCAGTTCCGCCCGGCGAGCAAGAACCGCCGGCGGTAGCACAGCAGCGGGTCCGCGGCGGAGTCATTTCCTGTAGCGCCCGAGCCGATGCTCGGACGGCGGCGCGCAGCGCCGGACACGGCAGGGCGCTATAGTCCGCCCATGGAAACGACCGCGACGCTGGACCATGACGTGGCCCACCATGCGGCGCTCGACGCGCGACTGGTCGAGGCCGTGGGCGGCATCCGTCTGCTGGGGCTGACCAGTTGGCCGGCAACGGTGCAGGCACCGTTTCTGGACAGCGTGGCCCGCGGCCAGCCGGTGCTGCCGAAGGTGGACTATCCGAAACTGGACTTCAGCGAGGAACGCCGCGCGCTGGCCGCCATCGCCGCCGAGTGTGATCCCAGCCATCCGCTGGGCCATTACGTGCAGCAGTCCGCGCAGAGCTGGGACCTGGCCGCGCAGTTGCTGGAAGGCTTGGGCACGGCGGCTGTCGATCGCTGTTCCGTGCAGCTGTTCGGTGCGCCGGAGCAGCCATTGCCCGGGAACGGCCCGAGCACGCGCGAGGCCGCCCGCCACTTCATCCAGATTGCCAGCGAGCTCGACAGCGAACTGCTGGCCCCGGAAGAACAGGTGCCCGTCTCCGCCATCGCCCTGCAGCTGCAGCTGCAGAACGACCTCGATGGTTTCTTCGAATCGCGCATCATCCAAGTCCAGCTGGACCCGGAGCTGGTGTCCAAGGCTGCCGCCGGCCCGACCCGCATCCGCCTCCGCACCAGTGCACGCTTCAGCGCCTACGACCGTGCGCAGCTGTTCCACCACGAAGCGCTGGTGCATTCACTGACCGCCTTGAACGGCCGCGAACAACCGGTGCTGCCGAGCCTGGCGCTGTCCTCGCCACGGGTGACCGCCACCCAGGAAGGCCTGGCCACGTTTGCCGAGCAGATCACCGGCAGCATCGACATCGAGCGCCTCAAACGCATCAGCTTGCGCACCGAAGCCATCGCGATGGCGCGCGAAGGTGCGGATTTCATCGAGGTGTACCGCTACTTCTGCGATGCCGGGCAGAACCCGGAGGAAAGCTTCGCCTCGGCGCAGCGCGTGTTCCGCGGCGTGCCACCGAGCGGCGGGCTGGCCTTCACCAAGGACACGGTGTACCTGCGCGGGCTGGTGTCGGTGCACACGTTCTTCCGCCACATGCTGGCCGAGGATCGCCTGCAGATCTGCCGCTGGTTGTTCGCCGGCAAGATGAGCCTGACCGATGCGATCGCCTTCGCACCATTGTTCGAGAGCGGCGTACTGAAGCCACCGCGCTGGCTGCCGCACTGGGTGAGCAGGGCGAATGGCCTGGCGGGCATGTTGGCGTTCTCGCTGTTCGCCAACCGCATCCGGATGGACCAGCTGGCGCCGGAGTAAAAGGTGTTGGTGGAAGCCCCACCGAATACAGTCGCAAAAATCAAAAACAGAACCGGGGTCAGAGCCCGTTGCGAAGCAACGGGATCCGACCCCGTGCCGACCAGCGGTCGGCACCCACCATCAGCAGCAGGTTCCAACAGCCGCGTGAATCTGTCGAAGGCGGGGTGGGTCCGGTTGCGGGGGCGTGAGCCGCATGGATGCGGCGACCGAGCTTACATGGACGTACTTGCAGCGTCCCCCGCAACCGGACCCACCCCGCCATCCCACGGATAGCCGCTCTCGCCGTTGACGTTGACGTTGCATCGAGCGGGTGCAGGGCGCAGCCCTGCCGACAAGACCCCACGAACGAGACGCGCGTCACTGCCCGCAACACCCGCGTCACTTCGTAAAGAACATTTCATCTTCCATTCGCATAGTGGCGGCGCGCCGTGCCGAGTCGCGGCGGACTCCCCCCATGCAATGGATCCTCATGCAGACCCGACACCTCACGATCGCCGTCGCGATCGCGCTTTCCGCCGCCAGCGCCCATGCCGCTGAAACCACCGATGCCACCGCTGACGCCGCGCTGAGCGCACAGACGCTCGATACCGTGTCCGTCATCGGCCAAGGCGAAACCCGGCAGGTGCAGCGCATCACCGCCGCCGACAAGCAGGTGCTGCCGCCGGGCACCAGTGGCCAGAAGATCCTCGACCGCCTGCCCGGCGTGTCGGTGCAGTCCAACGATGCCTTCGGCGCCAACGAAGAATCGCAGACCATCAGCCTGCGCGGCTTCGACAAGAGCCGCCTCGGCTACACGCTCGACGGCATCCCGCTGGGCGACAACAGCTACGGCAACTACAACGGCCTGAGCATCGCCCGCGCGTTGATCGCCGAGAACCTCGCCGGCGCCGAACTGTCGCAGGGCATCGGTTCGCTGGGGGTGGCCTCCACCAGCAACCTCGGCGGCACCATCCAGTACTTCTCGATGGACCCGTCCACTGAACTCGGCGGCCGTGCCAGCGTCACCGCCGGCGACAACAACCAGCGCCGCGGCTACCTGCGCGTGGATACGGGCGACATCAACGGCTTCTCGGCCTATGTCTCCGGCGTGCACCAGGACCAGGACATGTGGGCCGCGCCGTACCAGAACCAGACCACCCGCCAGTTCAACGCCAAGGCCGTGTGGAACGTAGGCGACCATCGCTTCGGCGCGTTCGTGGCCACCTCGCGCGCCAGCCAGGCCAACTACGCCTACCTGTCGAAGGCCATGCTGGACCGCGGCCTGGGCTGGGACTGGAACATCTACGCACCGGACTGGGATCGCGCCGTCGCCGCCGCCTACTGCGCGCCGGGCACGCGTGATCCGGCCAAGTGCCAGTTCAGTGGCGGCGTCAACAGCATCGACGATGCCTACTACCAGAGCCGCGCGCTGCGTGATGACAACCTGTACTCGGTCGACGCCGACCTGCGCCTGGGCGAGCAGGGCCGCCTGAAGCTGGTGGCCTACCACCACGACAACCGTGGCCAGGGTCACTGGTGGGCGCCGGGCCAGCCGTCCTACCCGGGCACCGACCAGATGCTGCCGATCTCCATCCGTAGCACCAACTACACCATCAACCGCGACGGCCTGACTGCCGCGCTGTTGTGGCAGGTGGGCATCCACGAGCTGGAAGCCGGCCTGTGGTACGAACAGAACGACCACAACGTGTCGCGCAATTTCTATTACATCAGCGGCCCGTTCCTCGATGATCTGTACCTGAAGAACCCGGACCGCCTGCTGTTCAACCAGGACTTCGACATCCGCACGCAGCAGTTCTACGTGCAGGACCGCATGCGCTTCCTCGACCAGCGCCTGACCGTGGACGTGGGCCTGAAGAGCCCGGAAACGCGCATGCGCGCCACCGCCAAGGGCGGCGTGGAAACCCGCATCGCTTCGGGCACGCTGACCGCCAAGGAACCGGTGCTGCCGCAGGTCGGCGTGGGCTTCAAGCTCAATGCCAACAACGAGCTGTTCGCTTCGTATGCCGAGAACATCGCCGCTTTCGTCGGTGGCGGCAGCGGTGGCCCGCTGCAGGTCTCGCCGGAATCGTTCGCGGCCAGCGCCGGGCTGGAACCGGAAAAGTCCAAGAGCCTGGAAGCCGGCTTCCGTACCTTTGGCGAGAAGTACCAGGCGTCCATCGCCGCCTACAACGTGACGTTCGACAACCGCCTGCTGTCGCTCAACCCGTGCTCGAGCATTGAAGTCGGCACGCGCCCGGAGTGTGTTACCCGCTTCATCAACGTGGGTTCGGTGAAGAGCCACGGCGCGGAGCTGACCTTCATCCTCAAGCCGATCGACGGCCTGCAGTGGTACAACGCGCTGTCCTGGAACAAGACCACCTATGAGGACAACTACACCTCGGGTGGCGAGATCGTGCCGGTGGCCGGCAAGATCACCGTGGACACGCCGCAGCGCATGGCGTCCAGCGAAATCAGCTGGAACCGCGATGGCTTCTTCGCCAGCCTGCGCGCCAAGTACACCGGCAAGCGCTATTACACCTACACCAACGACCAGTCGGTGCCGGGCGTGACCACCTTCGATGCGGGCGCCGGTCATGACTTCGGGCCGGGCATGGGCCTGCGCAACATCCGCGTGTCGTTGAACGCGACCAACCTGACCAACAAGCGGTATGCGGGTCAGCTGAGTTCGTTCGCGCCGACCGACCCGAACGGCACGCGCTACGCCATCCATGCCAGCGCACCGCGCCAGGTGTTCATGACGGTGGCGGCGGACTTCTGATACGCCTGCGTTCGAGCATCCACGCATGGCGTGGATCTACTGGAACCCGGTAGATCCACGCCACGTGCATGAACCGGTAGATCCACGCCATGCGTGGATATCCCTCAACCCATGTACAACCCACCATTCACCGGGTAATCCGCACCGGTCACATACGAGGCTTCGTCCGAGGCCAGCCAGGCCACCAGGCCGGCGACTTCTTCCGGCCGGCCCAGGCGACGCACCGGTACCGAGGCGGCCAACCGGTCCAGCACGTCCGGCGGGAAGCTGCTGATCGCCTGGCTGGCGATGTAGCCCGGCGACAAGGTGTTCACGGTGACGCCGCGCGAGGCGACTTCGGCGGCCAGCGCACGGCTGAAACCGTGCATCGCCGCCTTCGCCGTCGCGTAGTTCACCTGGCCGATCTGGCCCTTGTGCGCGCTGACCGAACCGATGTTGACGATGCGGCCCCAGCCACGCGTGGCCATGCCGTCGACCACCTGCTTGGTCAGGTTGAACAGCGCGTTGAGGTTGGAGGCGATCACTGCATTCCAGTCCTCCACCGTCATCTGCCGGAACAACAGGTCACGGCTGCCGCCGGAGTTGTTGACCAGCACGTCCACCTCGCCGACCTCGGCACGCACCTTGGCGAACGCCGCCGTGGTCGAGGCCCAGTCGGTGGCGTTGCCTTCGGAGGCGATGAAGTCGAAGCCCTGTCCGCGCTGTTCGCGCAGCCAGTTGGCCTTGCGTGGCGAGTTCGGGGCGCAGCCGGCGACCACGGTGTGGCCGGAACGGGCCAGGCTCTGGCAGATGGCAGTGCCGACACTGCCCATGCCGCTGGTGACGTAAGCGATTCGAAGCGTCATTGCAGAAGGCTCCTTGGTGTCCGGGTCAGGATGCGAAGGGATACAGGCCGAACAGCAGGCCGCCGACCATCAACAGCAGCGAGATGGCGATCGCCCACTTCAGGGTGAACTTCTGGTGGTCGGCGAATTCGACCTTGGCCAGGCCCACCAGCAGGTAGGTGGAGGGCACCAGCGGACTGAGCAGGTGCACCGGCTGCCCGGCCAGCGACGCGCGGGCCATCTCCACCGGGGTGATGCCGTAGGTGCCGGCAGCCTCGGACAGGATCGGCAGCACGCCGAAGTAGAAGGCGTCGTTGGACATGAAGAAGGTGAACGGCATCGACGCGATGGCGGTGATGACGGCCAGGTACGGGCCCCACGATTCCGGAATGATCGCCAGGAAGCTGTGCGACATCGCCTCGACCATGCCGGTATTGTTGAGGATGCCGGTGAAGATGCCCGCGGCGAAGATCAACGCGACCACCGACAGCACGTTGCCGGCGTGGTTGACCACGCGGCGGCGCTGTTCGGCCAGGTTCGGGTAGTTGATGACCAGGGCGATGGCGAAGCCGACCATGAACAGCACCGGCATCGGCAGCACGCCGGCGATCAGTGCACCCATCAGGGCCAGGGTCAGTGCCAGGTTCACCCACAGCAGCTTCGGCCGCTTGATGTCCTCGGCGTCTTCCACCGACGGCAGCGCGTTGTTGTCATCGGACACGCTGTTGTCCATCCAGCTGCCACCCTGCGGCAGGGTGACCACGCCCAGGCGGCGGCGTTCCTTCATGCCCAGGTACCAGGCCAGCAGCAGCACGCCGGCACAGGCGATCACCATCGACGGGATCAGCGGCACGAACACATCGGCCGGATCCACGTGCAGCGCGGTGGCTGCGCGTGCAGTCGGGCCGCCCCACGGGGTCAGGTTCATCACGCCGCCGGCGAGGATGGTCACGCAGGTCATGTTCAGCGCGTTCATGCCCAGGCGCTGGTACAGCGGCAGCATCGCCGAGACGGTGATCATGTAGGTGGTCGAGCCATCGCCGTCGAGCGAGATCAGCATCGCCAGCACGGCGGTGCCGAGCACGATCTTCATCGGATCACCCTTGACGAAGCGCAGGATGATGCGCACCAGCGGGTCGAACAGGCCCGCATCGATCATCACGCCGAAGTAGAGGATGGCGAACATCAGCATCACGCCGGTCGGCGCGATCTTCTTGATGCCTTCCAGCATCATTTCATCGATGTTGGCGCCAAATCCGCCGAGCAGGGCGAAGATGATCGGGATGGTGATCAGGGCGACCAGCGGCGACAGTCGTTTGCTCATGATCAAGTACATGAACGTAATGACCATGCCAAAGCCGAGGATGCTCAGCATCATCTGCGGACTCCTTGCGTACTGCGGTTGAAGAGGGGGGAGGGGGAGGGAGTGCGTGGCTCAGAAGTCGAACTGCAGGCGGCCGGTGACCGCGCGCGTGCGGTCCAGCGTCACCCCGGCCAGGCGGTCGCGGTTGCGGCTTTCGATCACGTCGAGCATGAAGCGCAGGTTGTCGCGCAGGTACCAGTTGCCGCCCAGCGTCCATGCAGCGGTGCTGCCGCGGCGCAGGTCCGGCGCGCCATCGAGGTGCTGCGCACCCCACATCTGGTCGTAGCGCAGCGCCACTTCGAAGGCACCGGCCTTGTGGCGGATGTCCTTGACCCGTGCGAAGCGGCCGGTCTTGCGGTCGTAGGCCTTGCTTTCGCCGGTGACGAACCAGCTGAGCATGCCGTAGGCGGCCATCACCTCGCCGCGCTGGGCGCCGTCGTCGAAGGTGGCGCCGCTGAACTCGCCCTGCCAGGACAGCGGGCCGCGCACCTGCGCGTATTCCAGCGACCACTTGTTGACGTCGGTATCGCGGCCGGCGGAAAAGTCGACCAGGGTCAGGCGGCTTTCGTCGGACAGGTGGCCGGCCGGGCGCGGGCGGATCTTCAGGCCGGGGGTGCCGTTGCTGCCGGGGTTGTCGTAGGCCTCATGGGCCAGCGACAGGCCCAGGTGCAGCACGTCGCCGTCGCTGGCCGAGGGGGCCCAGGTGACGCGGCCACCGGCGGCGCGGCCCTTCACCTGCCAGGCATCGATGCTTTCCAGGCTGTAGAGGCTGGCCGCCCAAGTGAAATCACCCGGATTGGCCTGCCAGGACGCGCCCAGGCGGTACAGTGGCGCCAGCGTGGTGCCGGCGTTGCCGCGCTCCAGGAAGCTGCCGTAGTTGGAGCTGGTGCGGTCATCCAGCGAGAAATACTGCTTGAACTGGCCGATCGTCAGCTTGCCGGCCTTGCCGAAGCTGCGGCTGAGGTAGACGTCCTTGGCCTCGACGCGGTCGCCGGAAAAGTCCGCTTCGGCCTTGTAGTCGACCACGAAGAACTTGCCCGACACGTCCACCCAGGCGCGGCGGATCTCGGTATCGTCCTTGTTCGGGGTGCCACGGTCGTCGTTGTCGAACGTGGCGAAATCCAGGTGCAGGCGGCCGCCGACGGTGGCGGTGACCGGCCGGTCGTCTTCAGCAAAGGCCGGCGCGGCCAGCGCAGCCAGGGCCATCATGGCGGCGGGGCGCTGCCAGGCAAACTTCAGTTCCACAAACCCTCCCAGGTGCGCGCCGGGCGCGCGGCAATCGTGGGCACCGGATGGTGCGCGGCCGCAGTCTGGTTTGCGGTAGCTGTCATCGTCCTGTCAGCGGTTTGTGCGGTGCAGCGTAAAGCGAGCCGCTGCGCTCGCCGGGCATGGCCCGGCGCTACCACTGCGGCGGTGCCCCGGGATGCGTCGGCGCCGCGCCCTCCGGTAGCGCCGCGCCAAGCCCCCCCCAACCCCTCGGCGCCCCGCCCCCCGGGGCCCCCCGCGCAGCGGCCCCCGATCCCCCACACGGGCCC
>NZ_JBXFWG010000037.1:0-43180 GCF_056854535.1 Stenotrophomonas sp. STEN054
GGCGCGGGTTGCGCGCCGTAGCCCTCCGGCGGGGGCGGGGGGGGGGCCCCCGCCCGCGGGCCCGGGGGCCTCCACACTCGGGGGGCCCGGCGGCCCCCCCCCGGCGAGCGCAGCGGAGACGCCTTACGCCAGCCCCAGCCAGCCGCCGATCACGCCGCGGGCTTCGTCCACGCCGGTGCGGTCCTCACCGGAGAACACCTGCACGCTGACGCTGTCGCCATAGGCCGAATGCAGTTCCTTGCGGACCTTCTGCAGGGTCTGCATCTGCTGGCTGCGGCTGAGCTTGTCGGCCTTGGTCAGCAGTGCGTGCGCGGGCATGCCACGCTGCACGGCGTAGGACAGCATCTGCCGGTCGTAGTCCTTCAGCGGGTGGCGGATGTCCATCACCACCACCAGGCCCTTGAGGGCTTCGCGGGTGCGGAAATACCGGTCGATGAAGGCCTGCCAGTGCGCCTGCAGGTCCAGCGGCACCTTGGCGTAGCCGTAACCGGGCAGGTCGACCAGGTGCGCTTCCGGGGTGATCTGGAAGAACACCAGCTGCTGGGTTCGGCCGGGGGTCTTGGACACGCGGGCCAGGGAGTTCTGCCGGGTCAGCGCGTTGAGGGCGCTGGACTTGCCGGCGTTGGAGCGGCCGGCGAAGGCCACTTCGGCCCCTTCATCGGGCGGCAGCTGCCGCACGTTGTGGGCCGAGAGGTGGTAACGGGCGCGTTCGATGAGCAATGACATGCGCCTAGGATCGCATGTTGCGGCGCCGCGCGCCCGTTCCCGGGGCCGCAGGCCGGGAAATGCTGCACTGCTGCGTTGACCGTGCGCGGAAACGGCGTTGATAATCCGGGCGATGCCGGCGGCCACGCCCCGGCCCGGTCCATACGGAGCTTTAGCATGCGCCACGCTCGCGTTCTTGCCGTATCCGCTCTTGCCACTGCCGTCGTCGTTGCCGCCGCTGCGTTCGCGCAGACCACGCTGACCCCGCTGCCCGACAACGGGCCGATCCGCACCGCCTCGCTGGAAGTGGATTTCAGCAAGACCACGTGGGGCGACGCCAAGGCCGGCCAGACCAAGGCTTCGGCCTGCGCGGCCTGCCATGGGGCCGACGGCAATTCCACGGTGGAGATGTACCCGTCCATCGCCGGCCAGAGCGAACGCTACGTGGCCCAGCAGATGGCCCTGATCGCCAACGGCCAGCGCAGTTCCGGCGCGTCGGTGGCGATGGTGCCCTTCGTGGAGAACCTCACCCCGCAGGACATGCGCGATATCGGCGCGTTCTTCGCCACCCAGAAGGCCACCGCCGGCATCGCCGACGACACCGCCGTGGCCGACGGCCCCTACAAGGGCATGAAGTTCTACGAGATCGGCCAGCAGCTGTACCGCGGTGGCGACGGCACGCGCGGCCTGCCGGCCTGCATGGCCTGCCACGGCCCCAGCGGCGCCGGCAACCCCGGCCCGGCCTACCCGCACATCGGCGGCCAGCACGCCAGTTATGTCGCCCGCCGCCTGCAGGAATACCAGGCCGGGCAGACCAACGAGACCGACAAGGCGCACTTCCAGATCATGGCCGCCGTCGCCCAGAAGCTGAGCGAGCAGGAAGTCCAAGCGCTCTCCAGTTACCTCCAGGGCCTGCACAACAAGGCCGATGACATCGCCGCCGAGGCCGTCGCCACGCAACCGGCCGCCGCCCCCTGACCGCCACTGGTCGGCCCAGGTCGCCACGGCGACCCGCGGCTGAGGTATGTTTCCTTCACGCCGGCGGCTGCGCCGGCGTTGTTATTTTCAATGGAGATGCGTGTCGATGAGGTTGATTCCCCGCCTTCTGCTGTCCCTGCTGGTGATGCTGCCGCTGGCCGCCTGCGCCGCCACCCCCGCCAATGCCCCGCTGGTTGAAGGCAAAGACTACGAGCGCATCGCCAAGTCCGGCCCGTTCCAGCCGCTGGCCGGCAAGATCGAAGTCGTTGAAGTGTTCGGCTACACCTGCCCGCACTGCGCCCACTTCGAGCCGCAGCTGGAAGCCTGGGCTGCCAAGCTGCCGGCCGACGTGCGCTTCACCCCGGTCCCGGCTGCCTTCGGCGGTGTCTGGGATGCCTGGGCCCTGGCCTATTACGCGGCCGATGAAGTGGGCGTTGCCAAGCGCAGCCACGCCGCCGTGTTCAAGGCCCTGCATGAGGACGGCTCGCTGCCGATGCAGAACGTCTCCGCCGATGAGCTCGCCAACTTCTATACCGCCTATGGCGTGAGCGCCGACCGCTACAAGCAGGCCCTGCGTGGCGATGCGGTGCAGAAAAAGGTCGCCGAAGCCCGTGCCTTCGCCCAGCGCACCCAGGTGCCGGGCACCCCGGCCATCATCATCAACGGCCAGTATCTGGTGCGTGGCAACAGCTTCGAGGACCAGCTGCGCGTGGCCTCCAAGCTGATCTCCGAAGCCCGCGCCCGCGGCGGCCGCTGAACCGATCCCGACCATCGACACGGCGCTGTCGCCGCCGCATGTCATCATTTCCCCCTGGCCGGCGCCCGCCGCTGGCCCCACTTTTCCAGATGCTGGAGACGTTTGAATGAAGACCCGTATCGCTGCTTTCGCACTTGCAGCCCTGCTGCCGATCCTGGCGGCCTGCAAGGCTGACGACGGCACCACCAACACCACCGCCCCGGCTGAAGCCGCCACCACACCGGCTGCCGCCGAGCCTGCCGCGGCCCCCGCCGCCGAGCCCGCTGCCGCCACCGAAGGCGCTGCCCCGGCTGCCACCGAGGCCGCTCCGGCCGCCGCACCGGCCCCGACCACCACCGCGCTGACCGGCCCGGCCCCGGTGGAAGGCAGCGACTACCAGGTCATCAGCAACGGCCAGCCGTTCCAGCCGGCCGCCGGCAAGGTCGAAGTGGTCGAGATCTTCGGCTACGTCTGCCCGGCCTGTGCCGCGTTCCAGCCGCTGGTTGGCCCGTGGAAGGCAGGCCTGCCGAGCGACGTGAACTTCGTCTACGTGCCGGCCATGTTCGGCGGCACCTGGGACAACTACGCCCGTGCCTTCTACGCTGCGCAGACCCTGGGCGTGCAGGAGAAGACCCACGAAGCGCTGTATGCCGCCATCCACTCGCAGCAGACCCTGAAGGGTGAGCGCGGCGCCGACTCGGTCGACGACATCGCCAAGTTCTACGCCGGCTACGGCGTGGATCCGAAGCAGTTCGCCGCCACCATGGGCAGCTTCGCGGTGAACGCCAAGACCAACTCCGCCAAGCAGTTTGCCCAGCGCAGCGCGATCAGCGGCACCCCGTCGATCATCATCAACGGCAAGTATCTGGTGAAGGGCAAGAGCTTCCCGGACATGCTGCGCATCGCCGACCACCTGATCGCCCGCGAACGCGGTGCGGCCCAGGCTCACTGATCCAAGAGGCAGTTTCCCCGGCCGTGACTTCCCCCACCACACGGACCCTGCGCTTGCTGACGGCCAACATCCAGGCCGGCTCAAGCACCCGCCGCTACAGCGACTATGTGACCCGCAGCTGGTCACATGCGCTGCCGGCGGGACGCAAGCGCAGCAGCCTGGACGCGATCGCCACCCTGGCGCGCGGCCATGACATCGTCGGCCTGCAGGAGGCCGACCCGGGCAGCCTGCGGTCGGGCTTCACCAACCAGACCCACTACCTGGCCCAGCGTGCCGGCTTCAATTACTGGAGTCACCAGCCGAACCGGCGCATGGGCGGGGTGGCGTCCAGCGCCAACGGCCTGCTGAGCAAGCTGGAACCGGTGGAAGTACAGGACCATGCCCTGCCCGGCCGCATCGGCGGGCGCGGCGTGCTGCTGGCCAAGTTCGGCGATGGCGAGGACGGCCTGGCCGTGGCCGTGGCCCACCTGTCGCTGGGCGCGGGTTCGCGGATGTCCCAGCTCGGCTTCATCGCCGAGTTGCTGTCCGACCACCCGAACGCGGTGCTGATGGGCGATTTCAACTGCCTGGCCGAGCGCCCGGAAATGCAGGTGCTTTACCAGAAGACCCGGCTGCAGCCTCCGGGCTGCGTGGTGCCGACCTTTCCCAGCTGGCGTCCGGACCGGGCCATCGACCACATCCTGGTCAGCAGCAACCTGCAGACCCGCAGCGTGGAAGCCGTACCGGCCGCGTTCTCCGACCACCTGGCCCTGGCCATGGCCATCGACGTGCCGGCTGACGCCCTGCGCTGACCTATCGCACCGGTGGGCGTGCCTTCTGCTGCTCTGGTGGTGCGGACCTTTGGTCCGCATGCTCTCCGCCGCGCGGTCATCGTGCTGCCCCGAGCGCCATCATCCGGGCGACATCTGGATCGCGCAGTCGCTACTACCGGCTGTGTAGAGTCGAGCTTGCTCGACTGCAGTTGCCTCTGCCGTCGTAGAGTCGAGCTTGCTCGACTGCTGTTCAATCCAGTCGAGCATGGCTCGACTCTACATTGCGGCCAGTCGAGCAAGCTTGACTCTACCTATGGACCTCATGACCACACCACCCTCCCCTGCCCGACGCCTGCGCCGCTGGTTGCTTTCCGGCGCACTGCTGCTGATCGCCGGCATCGCAGCGCTGTCCCTGTGGAACAGCCCGTGGGCGGCGGCACCGAAGATGCTCTGGTCATTGGCACGCATGCCACCGGCCACCGAGCTGCCCGTACCCGTGGACGGCGTGCGCCCGCGACAGATCGCCGACACCTTCGGTGCCCCGCGCGGCAGTAACCGCACGCATGCCGGCATCGACATCTTCGGCAAACGCGGCACGCCCGTGCGCAGCGTTACCGCAGGCGTAATCGCCGATGTGAGCGAACGCGGGCTCGGCGGGCGCCAGGTATGGGTGATCGGGCCCGGCCGCGAGCGCTACTACTATGCGCATCTGGAAGACTGGGCCGAGGGCCTGGCGCGAGGCCAGGTGGTACAGGCCGGGCAGCTGCTGGGCCATGTCGGCGACAGCGGCAACGCCAAAGGCACACCGCCGCACCTGCACTGGGGCATCTACGGCAAGGACGGCGCCCGCGACCCGTTGCCGCTGCTGCGTTGAGCGTAGTGACGCTGCGGCTGGACGCCACGACGGCCCCGTCGCATCATCAACCGCAGTGGCAAGGAGAGCACGCCGATGGCCCAGCTTCGCCCCACCCCGCTGTTGATCGCTACCGTGATCCTGGCCACCGGCTGCAGCACCCTGCAGGCACACCGCGACCCGTGGTGCAGGCAACTGGCTGCCTACGCCAACACCGCAAAGGTCGGTGCCCCGCGTTCGATTGAACTGGTGACCGACTGGAGCCGCTGGAGCAAGGGCTGCAAGGACGATGGCAGCGACGCGGGCAAGCAGTTCTGCCAGTGGCTGATCCCCAACACGTCGACCGAATTCGCCTCGGCCAACATCCGCCATGCGCTGGCCTGCCTGGATCCGGAGGCCACCTATGCCGGGCCGCCGCGCGCCACCCCGGTATACATGACCGGCAAGGTGCAGGTGTACGGTGCGTCCATGATCGATGAAGACGTCATGGTCACCCTCGAATATGCCGATGGCATCGAGGACCATTTGCCGCGCATGAAGATCCAGGCCGAACGGACCCCGCTGGATGACTGAGGCGGCGAAGGGACTGGCACGCCCCATCGCCATTTGTGAATAGCAACAATTCGCATTACCATAGTTGCGTTTTCCGGGCAGCCAGGACGGTTCGCCCTCCTCGCATTGCCCAGCCACCGTCCTGCAACGCAGGGCCCCGCCAGCGGCGTGAGACCCCCACCAGCCGCGGCGCCAGACCATCCGGGAAGCCGGTCGGACGCACGCACGTGCCCGTCCAGGAACCTATATGATCCGCTCGACCCCTGCTCTCCTGCCGCATCGCCTGTCCGCGGCGGTGCTCGCCGCCCTGTGCCTGGCCGCCGCGCCGGCCGCCTTCGCCGAAACCGCCGCCGACCCGACCACCCTCGACAAGGTCGTGGTGAAGGGCGAGCGCGCCGAAGGCTATTCGGTGCGCAAGACCTCGGCCGGTACCCGCTTCGACCTGGCCCCGCGCGAGATCCCGCAGTCGGTCAGCATCATCAGCCACCAGCGCATCGAGGACCAGAACCTCGACGACATCATCGACGTGCTGGGCAACACCACCGGCGTGAGCAGCACCCAGTCCGACACCGAGCGCACCGAGTTCTACGCACGCGGTTTCTACATCGACAGCTATCAGTTCGATGGCCTGCCGACGCAGATGGTGCAGAACTGGAGCTATGGTGATTCCGGCCTGGACCTGGCCCTGTACGACCGCGTGGAAGTGGTGCGCGGCGCCACCGGCCTGCTCAGCGGCGCCGGCAACCCGTCGGCGTCGGTGAACCTGATCCGCAAGCACGCCGACAGCGCCGAGCTGGCCGGCAGCGTCTCGGTCAACGTCGGCAGCTGGGGCCGCACCCGCACCACCGTGGACGTGGGCAGCGCGCTGAATGCCAGCGGCACCGTGCGTGGTCGTGTCATCGGCAGCTACCTGGACACCGATGCGCAGATGGACCGCTACAACCAGCACAAGACGCTGGGCTACATGGTCATCGACGCCGACCTGACCCCCGACACGCAGCTGAGCGTGGGCTACGACTACCAGCAGAAGCGCGCCAACGGCGCCACCTGGGGCGGCTTCCCGATGCTGTTCTCCGATGGCACCAGCACCGGCTACGACGAATCGTTCAATGCCAGCCCGAACTGGACCTACTGGGACACCACCAGCAAGCGCGCATTCGCCACCCTGGAACATGGCTTCGCCAACGGCTGGAAGTTCAAGATCGGCGCCACGCATGACGAGACAAAGGCCGACGACAAGCTGTTCTACCCGGCCTACAACGACTGGGTCACCGGCGCCTCGTACTTTGACAAGAACACCGGTGCCGGCATTTCGCCATCGGCCGGCTTCTACAACACCGAGCGCAAGGTCGACGCGATCGATGGCTTCGTCGACGGCCCGTTCCAGCTGTTCGGCCGCGAGCACCAGTTCATGGCAGGCCTGAGCTACAACAAGCGCGACTACGCCAACTACGGCGACTACCAGGTCGGCGGCGCCGGCCTCGCGTGGGATCCCTTCTCCAGCTACCTGAACTGGAACGGCAACATCAGCGAACCGGACTGGAACCCGCTGAGCCTGGCCAGCGAAGGCACCATTACCCAGAAGGCGGGCTATGCCGCCACGCGCCTGTCACTGGCTGATCGGCTGAAGCTGATCATCGGTGCACGCTATACCGACTGGAAGAGTGAAGGCGAAGGCGCCGATCGTTCGCACAAGGTGACCACGCCGTATGCCGGCCTGGTGCTCGACATCAATGACACCTACTCGACCTACGCCTCGTACACCGAAATCTTCCAGCCGCAGATGCTGAAGGACCGCAACGGCAGCTACCTCGACCCGGTCGACGGCAAGAGCTACGAGGTGGGCGTGAAGGGTGCCTGGTTCGACAACCGACTGAATGCTTCGGTGGCCGTGTTCCGCATCGAGCAGGACAACGTGGGCCAGTCAACCGGTGAGCCGGTGATTGGCGGAACCGGCGGCGAAACCGCCTACGTCGCCGCACGCGGCACGGTCAGCCGTGGCTTCGAGTTCGAGCTGAACGGCGAACTGGCACCGGGCTGGAACGCCACCTTCGGCGCCTCGCGCTACGTGGCCAAGGACATCAGCGATGCGGACATCAACACCAACCTGCCGCAGACCACGCTGAAGCTGTTCACCAGCTACACCCCGCAGTCGTTGCAGGACCTGACCGTCGGCGGCGGTGCCAACTGGCAGAACCGCATCTACTACGCGGTGCCGGCGTACGGCCGCATCGAACAGGACGGCTACGCGCTGGTCAGCGCCTTCGTGCGCTACCGCATCTCGCCGGAGTTCAGCGTGCAGGCCAACCTCAACAACCTGCTGGACAAGAAGTACTACTCGCAGATCAACGGCTACGGTGCGTTCGGCGACGGCCGCAATGGCTCGCTGACCTTCACCTGGTCGTTCTGATGCAGACGGCGCCGGGTAGCCCCCGGCGCCGTGGGTCGTTGTAGAGTCGAGCCATGCTCGACTGGCTTTCGCAAAGAGCAGCCGAGCATGGGCTCGGCTCTACAAAGGCATGAAGCAGCCGAGCATGGCTCGGCTCTACATGACCGCGAAAAGCCGCCGGGCATGGCCCGGCGCTACCGGTGAAAAGCAGGTGCCGTTCCCTGGCACCTGCCGGTCAACCTAGAACCGCAGGTCCGCGCGCATGTACCAGTAGCGGCCACGCGGGATGTCGTAGGTCGAGGCGTCGTAGCCGTTCAACGAGCACGACAGGCAGATCGGCGGATCCTTGTCGAACACGTTGTTCAGGCCCGCCGTCAGCTGCAGCCCCTTCATCCAGTCGATTTTGTAGCCCACCTGCAGGTCGTGGTACGTAGTGGCGGCCAGCGTGTTGGTGCCGGCGGCCTGGTTGCTGCACACCGGGAAGGCCACTGCATCACCGCAGTCCTCGGTCAGCTCGGAGATGTGGCGCACCGTCCAGTTGGCGCTCCAGTTGTCCAGCGTCCAGCCGATGCTGGCGTTGCTGGTCCACTCCGGAATCGAGCTGTCGGCCACTTCCACGCCCGGCTTCTGCGGCTGCCGCTGGCCGGCCGCACCGGTCGCCTCGTAGCGGCCGACGAAGGTGTTCTTCCAGCCCAGCTTGAACTGGCCGATGTCGCTCTGCGGCAGCGTCCAGAACAGGTCCACGTCCCAGCCATCGGTCTTGATCGAACCCAGGTTGGTCAGGCGGTTGTTGAAACTGTTGACCGCACCGGTGCTGGCGCGGGTGATGCCATCGCAGTAGACCGGGTCCAGCGTGTCCACGCACAGGTCCAGCTGCGTCTGCGCATTGATCGCCTGGATCGCGCCGTCGATGTTGTGGCGGTAGAAGGTCACCTCCACGTCGAAGCGTTCGGACCAGGTGGCGTTGTTGCCGAACCACGGGCTCCACACGAAGCCGGCACTGAAGCTGCGCGAACGCTCCGGTTCCAGTTCGCGGTTGCCGCCGGTGGTCACCGAGATCTGCGAGTTGGCCTGCTGGAACCCGGCCGGCACGCCCAGCGCGGCGCAGTTGGCAGGATTGCCCCGCGGCGCGGTCCCGCCCAGGCCCACCGAGCAGGGATCGAACAACTGCAGGTCGGCACGCGCGGCCGAGCCGTACAGCTCGCCGATGGACGGTGCACGGAAACCCTCGGCATAGGTGGTGCGCAGCACGAAGTCATCGGTCACCTGCCAGCGCAGACCGTACTTGGGGGTAAATTCGCCACCGAAGGTGGAGTAATCCGAATAGCGCCCGGCCAGGCTCAGGTCCAGCTTCTTGCCCAGCGACGAGTCGGCGAAGATCGGTACGCTCAGCTCCAGGTAGGCCTCGTTGACGTCGTAGGAACCGGATGTCGGCTGCGAAGGCACGCCGTTGTAGTGGCCGATCACCGTCAGCGGGTCGGGCTGGTACCAGCCTTCATAGCGCCGGTGTTCGAGGCCGGTGGCGAAGGACACCGGGCCGGCCGGCAGAGTGAACAGATCGCTGGACAGGTTGGCGGTGACCAGGCTCAGCTCGTTCTGGCTGCGGTCGCGCACCACCGGCTGGATCCAGCGCAGCATGTCCGGGGTGATCGAGCCGACGCCGCCGAAGATGTTCAGCGGCACGCAGCCGGCCGTGGCCGCGCACAGTGCCGGATCGCCCAGCGCCAGGTTCACGTTGTAGATGTTGTAGCTGCCGTAGTTGGTCTGCTCGGCCTTGTTCTTGCTGTACATGCCGTTGACGTCCCAGTACCAGCTGCGGTTCGCCGCCTGGAAGCTGCCCACCAGGCCGGTGGCGAAGTACGTGGTGTTGACCTCCTGTTCGAACACACGCGCGCCACCTTCCACCGGGCGGCGGCCGATCAGGCTCATGTTGCCGCCGGACACCAGGTCGAAGCCGAACGGGTTGTACGGGTTCAGCGCCGACACCACGATGTTGTCGGCCAGCGGATTGCCGGTGGCACCGTCCGGCCCGAAGAACAGCGGTTCCGGGCCCGCCTGGTTGGTCGATTCGCGGCGGTTGCCCAGCGCTTTGACGTACCACTGCACGTCGTCGGTGATGTCGAAGCGGAACTGTCCGAACACGCCTTTGCGCTCGGACGGCGTCAGCACCATGTTGTATTCGGCGAAGTTGAAGCGGTCGGCGCTGGTGAAGCAGTGATAGTCGTCGCTGCGGTTGCAGCCGGCGCTGCCGTCATAGCGTGGGTTGCTCACGCCGGTGTTGGGCACGATGTCCTGTTCGGCGCCGGTGTTGGGGTCGACGAAGGCGAAGCGCCCCTGCGGAATGCCGCCACTGCCGAAGGCCAGGCCGGTGCCGGGAATCGGGAAGCGCGACTGTTCGCGGTCGCGCGCATAGACCGCATCCTGCCTGGTCCAGCTCGCGCCGAGGAACAGGCTGTAGCGCTCGCCGCTGGTGCCCCAGGCCAGGTCCACGCCCTTCTGCGTGCCATCGCCCTTGCTGTACTCGCCGTAGTTCAGGGTCACCTGCCCGCCATCGAAATCGCGGCGGGTGATGATGTTGACCACCCCGGCGATCGCATCGGAGCCGTACAGCGACGAGGCACCGTCTTCCAGCACTTCGATGCGTTCGACAATCGCCAGCGGAATGGTATTGAGATCGGTGGCCGCGCCCACGCCCGACGCCGAGGATTCATTGACCCAGCGGATGCCATCCACCAGCACCAGCACGCGCTTGGCGCCCAGGTGGCGCAGGTCGACCTGCGCCGAACCGGCACCGACACCACTGCCATCCGGCGGGAAGCCGAAATTGCCGGAGGAATTGAACTTGGCGTTCAACGCCGAACCCGAACCGGTGAGCTGCTGCAGCACTTCACCGATCGAGCTCAGGCCCGTGCGTTCGATGTCGCCCCGGCTCAGCGTCTGGATCGGCACCTGGCCTTCCACTTCAGCACGCTTGATGCGGGTGCCGGTCACTTCGACGGCATCCAGGGTGGTGGCCGTCTGGGCCATTGCCCCCAGCGGTGCCAGGGCCGTCACGCACAGCGCGACAGCGACCGCCAAGGGGCGGTAATGCAGGTGATTCATTCGCTCTCTCTCCAAAGGAATGTCGGGACATGGGCTGCCGCGCTCCCCCCTGCGTGGCGGCAGCGTCTCCTTTGTAAACAAGCTGTAAAAACATTGGCGTGACCAGCGACACTCTTTCACGCCGTTCTGACGAATGAAACGCGCTCATTCCGCCCTGAAGACCAAGACAGGCCGGCGCCCTAGGAACAATCCGAAATTCCTGGGGTTGAGCGCACTCGCGCCGAAATCAAGGCGAAACTGACATTCCGGAACTGTCCAAGGTGTGCGTGATGAAGGGACATCCTGCCGTCCTGGCCGCGACACTGCTCGCGACACTGGCGCTGCTCTTCACGGGCAGCGCCCGTGCCGGCGGCGTGATCGAATGCAACAACTGCGCATCGCCCAGCGATGTGGCACTTCAATCCGGGCCGGGCCTGACGGTCATTGTGGATTTCGGGCGCGCGCAGCTGACGGCTTTCAACGTTGAATTCGATCACGCGCAGGGGCGGTGGCAGGCCAGCGAGACACCGGTTCCAGCCCAGATCCAGATGAATTTCCTGCGGATTGTGGAGTCCACACTGCCTGCCACGGACCTGCTGCATCAGCAGGTACCCGGCGGCCATCGCGAGGCACCGCATCCCTGAGCTCCGCTGAGGGAGCCGCGCTCCCTCAACGAAGCCCAAGCCCTTTCACCGCACGAAGGCGATCCGCTCCATCCCCGTGGCCTCGGCCGCCGCCAGGATCTTCGCCATGCCTTCGTATTCGGCAGACGGATCGGTGGCGATGCGCAGCTCCGGCAGGTTGCCGGCATGCTCGCTGGCCTGGGTACGCAGGCGCGCCTGCAGATCACCGATGGGCATCGGCTGGCCGTTCCAGCTCAGCTGGCTGGACGCATCCAGGCGCAGCTCGATCGGCGGTGGTGGATCCGGACGGTCGACCACCCTGTCCGTCGCCTGTGGCAGCTGCACCGCGATGGGCCGCGACAGCATCGGCGCGGTCACGATGAAGATGATCAACAACACCAGCATCACATCCACCAGCGGCGTGACATTGATCTCCGCCAAGGGGCCGCTTTTTCCTGCGCTACTGAACGCCATGTGCCACTCCTTGCACCCGGGCCGTTCGTCCACGCCGACAGTACGTCGCCGGTGCAGGCTGGCGGCAGTGTCTGCGCGCGGAGCATTCAGCTGCCGTTGCCCGGTGCGATCCGTGCACGCGATGCGAAACTGAATTCAGCCAGCGCCCGCTATGCTGGGCCCATGATCCGACGCTCTTCGACCGCCCTGTCCCTGCTCCCGCTGTCCGCATCGCTGCTGATCGGCTGCGCCAGCGCCCAGTCACTCGACGCCCAGAGCGGCCAGCTCAAGGCCGCCATCGATGCGGCCGAACGCGGCCAGCTCGAACCGCGCCAGGCCGCCGCGCTCAGCCGCCACCCGGCCTATGGCTGGGTCGAGTTCGCCCAGCTTCGCCGCAACATCGATACGGTCGATAGCGGCCAGGCCCAGGCCTTCCTCAAGCGCTATGACGGCCAAGCCGTTGCCAACAGTTTCCGCAGCGTCTGGCTGCCCTCGGTGGCGCGCCGCCAGGATTGGCCTACCCTGCTGGCCAACTGGGCGCCCACCGACAACGTCGGTCTGCGCTGCGCGCAGCTGACCGCACGCCAGGCGACCGGCAAGGTCGACCCACAGTGGATCAGCGAGGCACAGGACCTGTGGCGCAAGAACGGCAAGTCGCTGCCCGATGCCTGTGACGCGGTGTTCGCCGTACTGCAGGCGCAGGGTGGGATGAGTGATGCGCTGCGCTGGGAACGCATCGATGCCGCTGCCGACGCACAGCAGCCAGCGGTGATGCGCAGCGCCGCGCGGGGCCTGCCGGCGACCGACCTGGCCCTGGCCAGCACCTACGCCGCCTTCGTCGACAAGCCCAACGCCAGCGCGCTGAACTGGCCGCGTAACGAGCGCAGCCGGCGCATCGCCACCGACGGTCTGGAAAAGCTGGCCAAGGCCGACCCCGGTGCCACCGAACAGCAGCTGCCGCAGTACGCGCAGGCACTGGGCCTGAGCGCCGACCAGCAGGCCCAGGTGCGCTACCAGATCGCGCTGTGGACGGTGGCCTCCTACCTGCCCGACTCCGCGCGCAGGCTCAACGCCGTGCCCGAATCGGCCTACGACGAGCGCCTGCACGAATGGCGCGTGCGTGAGGCGATGTCGCGCGGTGACTGGGCGGCCGCGCTGACCGCCATCCGCAAGATGGGCAGCAAGCAGCGCAACGATTCGCGCTGGGCGTATTTCGAAGGACGCATGCTGGAAAAGACCGGACAGGCGCAGCAGGCCCAGCCGCTGTTCCGCACCGCCGCGCGCGCGCCGACCTTCCACGGCTTCCTGGCCGCCGACAAGCTGCAGCAGAACTACACGCTGTGCCCGTGGAAGCCCAACGACAGTGCGCAGGCGCAGGCCGCCGTCGCCCGCGACCCGGCCATCCAGCGCGCGATGGCGCTGTACCAGATCGATCGCAACGGTTGGGCCGTGGCCGAATGGAACAGCGCGCTGTCGCGTTTCGATGACACCCAGCGCCGCCTGGCGGTGCGCGTGGCGCAAGACAACGGCTGGTTCGACCGCGCCGTGTTCGCGCTCGGCAAGCAGCCGCAGGAACAGCGCCTGTACGACCTGCGCTTCCCGCTGCACCACGACAGCACCATCCGCCGCGAATCCTCGCGCAACGCCATCGACCCGGCCTGGGTGGCCGCGGAGATCCGCGCCGAAAGCACCTTCACCCCGCGTGCGCGCTCGCCTGCCAACGCCATGGGCCTGATGCAGGTGCTGCCGGCGACCGGTGCGGGCGTGGCGAAGAACATCGGCCTGACCGCCTACGGCGGCGCCGACAGCCTGTACGACCCGGACACCAACATCGCCATCGGCACGGCCTACCTGCGCCAGCTGATGAACAAGTACGACGGCCTGCCCTACGTGACCATCGCCGCCTACAACGCCGGCCCGACCCCGACCGCACGCTGGCAGAGCCAGCGCCCGGGCTTCGACCCGGACCTGTGGATCGAGACGATCAGCTACAAGGAAACGCGCGAGTATGTCGCCCGCGTGCTGGCCTTCAGCGTGATCTACGACTGGCGCCTCAACGGCAATGCGTTGCCCCTGAGCGACCGCCTGATGGGCCGCCTGGTGGACAAGCGCAAGGCGTTCACCTGTGCGGCGGACGCCGACCAGGGCGGGGATTGATCGACGCGGGTAGTGCCGTCCGATCCGGTAGCGCCGGGCCATGCCCGGCGAGCACGCAGCACGGCGGCACACGCCCATGCGATCATCACCGGCATGAAGATCTATCTTGTCGGCGGCGCCGTACGCGACCGCCTGCTGCAGCGCCCCGCCGGCGACCGTGACTGGGTGGTGGTCGGCGCCACCCCCGCGCAGATGGAAGCGCAGGGCTACACCGCCGTGGGTCGCGATTTCCCGGTGTTCCTGCACCCCAAGACCGGCGAGGAATACGCGCTGGCACGTACCGAGCGCAAATCCGGCCGCGGCTACCGCGGCTTCGTGGTCGATGCCGATCCTGGGGTCACTCTGGAAGAAGACCTGCAGCGCCGCGATTTCACCATCAATGCCATCGCCTGCGATGAAGCAGACGGCAGCCTGGTCGATCCCTATGGCGGCGCGCGCGACATCCAGCAGCGCGTGCTGCGCCACGTCGGTCCCGCCTTCGTCGAAGACCCGCTGCGCGTGCTGCGTGCGGCGCGCTTCATGGCCCGCTTCGCGCCGCTTGGCTTTACCGTCGCCGAGGAAACCATGGCGCTGATGCGCGAGGTCGCCGCCAGTGGCGAGCTGGACGCGCTGGTGCCCGAACGCGTGTGGCAGGAACTGCGCAAGGCGCTGGTCTGCGAGCGGCCATCGGCCTTCCTGCGCACCCTGCACGACGCGCATGCACTCGGCCCGATCCTGCCGGAACTGGAAGCGTTGTATGGCGTCCCGCAGCGCGCCGAATTCCACCCGGAAGTGGATACCGGCATCCACCAGGAGATGGTCAGCGACATGGCCGCCCGGCTGGCACCGGGCGATGACCTGGTTGGCTTCGCCGCGCTCACCCACGACCTCGGCAAGGGCCTGACGCCGCCGGACGAATGGCCGCGCCACATCATGCACGAGCAGCGTGGCCTGAAGCCGCTGAAGGAGCTGTGCGCGCGCCTGAAGATTCCCACCGAGCACCAGCAGCTGGCCGAAGCAGTCTGCCGCGAGCATTTGAACGTGCACCGCATCGACGAGCTGCGTGATGCCACCGTGCTGGACCTGCTGTGCCGTTGCGATGCCCTGCGCCGCCCCGAGCGCGTGGCCCGCATCGCCCTGTGCTGCGAGGCCGACAAGCGCGGCCGGCTGGGCTTTGAGGACGGCGACTACCCTCAGGGTGAAACGCTCAAGCGCCTGCACCAGGCGGCGTTGTCGGTACAGGCGCGGGATCTGGACCTGACCCATCTGAAGGGCCCCGCCGTTGGCGAGGCGCTGGCCAGGGCGCGGGTGAAGGCGATCGCGGCCGCGCGCTGATTGTTACAGGGAGTGCCGGCCGCTGGCCGGCAACCAGAAATCCCCGAAATCAGTGCGCCATCCCACGGGTGATCGCCGCAGCGCGATCCTTCAGCTGGGCCACCGCATCGGGAATCATCTCCATGCCCACGTCAAGGCCCGGGTTCAGCACCAGGCCCACGCCCTCGCCGATCCCCGCCAGAAGCGCGTGCACGGCAATCGGCATGGCATGGGCGAACTGCGGCAGCTGCTCGTGCCAGAGACCGGCGCGCTCGGGCGCGGTGAACACTGCGAACATCGGCTCGCCGCCCTCGCTGGTCAGCACCAGCGGCGAAATGCTCTCGTCCCAGGCGCCATCCTCGCCGATGGCCTTGTCCAGCAGCACGAACACCGGCGCGGTCAGCAGGCCATCGAGGAACTGCGAAGCAGTCAGCGTACCGTCCTGTGCCTGCAGCAGGCGGACCTCCAGGTCGTTGAGGGGTTCGAACGGCGTGTCGTGGTCCATGGTCGGTTCCGGTACGTGATTGCAGGATGCCACTTTAGCAGGCTGGCGCCTCAGGCCATGTGCCCGTGCCGCCACATCCACCCTGCCACCGCCAGCCCAGCCACCACCACCAGCATCACCGGCAGGCCGAAGCGGTGCCGGAACGGGATCGGCACCCCGCCCAGCTGCTGGTCCATGGTGTCGGTATCCAGCACCCAGCCATCCGCGCAGCCGGTACAGGCCAGCTCGTAACGGCGCTGGTAGACGAAGCCGAACAGCAGGTCGATGCGCGCCATGCGGTAGCGCAGCTGCGGGGCGAAGTCGGTTTCGGTCTGGCAGCGCAGGCAGTGGTGGGCCTCGGTCGGGCCGACCACCACCACCCGCTCCTGCTGGCCGATCATCATCACCGGTCAGCCGCCCGTGCAGGCAGGCTGGGCCAGCAACCAGGCCTGCGCGGCGGCGGCGGTGGCTGCATCGCCATCGGTGCGCTGGTCCGGCTCGATCTTCAACCCATCTCCGCCACCCTTGCGGTCCTGCATCACGCTGGTGGTCAGCAGCAGCGCGCTGCCATCGACCAGCGGCCGCATCTCGTTGGCAGTGGACAGCCCTGCAGTGGGTTGGCCAAAACTGCGTGTCTGCGGGCGACCGCGGAAAGCGAGCACGGATGCCTCGCCGGAACTGGCGGAGCGCGGTCCGATCAGCACAGCCACGGGAGCGCCCGGGTGCTTCAACTGATAGCCGGGCGCACCAAGATCGACGCGCACACGCTTGCCCAGGCGCACCGAGGATGGCGTCAGCTGCCAGCGCGATGGCCCTTCGGCCGTGGCAAAGGAACCGACATCCTCAATGGCCCCCGGCGTGGTGCGCAGCAACGGTGCCGCACCCAGCAGCATCGGCCACATGTTGCCACCGGTATTGCCGCGCAGATCCACGATCCAGCCACACCGGCTGCCAGTGTCCTGGTCGCGGATGATCGCCTGCCAGCGCTGCGCACGTTCCTTCATCTGCTGGTGTGCGGCCGGCCCCTGCATGACAGCGTAGCCGCCGATCTCCACGCGACCGATGCGCGGGTCCAGCGCTTCGACTGGCCTGATGGGTCCCGAGGCAGGTCCAGCTGCGCCATTGCTACGTTCCAGGCGTTGCGCCGTGCCATGCAGCTGCGTTGCACTGATCCAGAGTCCATGTCCCCCCGAGCTCCGGCCGGTAGCCTCCTGCAGTACCTCACGGGCCTTGGCCGGATCAGCCTGTGCCGCTTTCAGGCGCGCACGGATGACCGGCCAGTCGACTCGGTCGCGGTACAGCGATTCCTTCTCCAGCATGTCCAGCAACTGGGCCTGGGCCTCGGGCGCAGGCAGCTCGGTGGTGTTCGGGACGGTGCCATGTGCGGAGATACTGGACACTGCGACCAGTGCAATGGCCATCATGTGGTGATCAAGCGCCATTCGACGTTCCTTCGTCGGGTCGGTGAGGTGCCCAGCATACGCCCTCGGCCATGGCGCAACGTGTCGGAATTCGTACTCAGGGCTGCTGCATGCCGTGGTGGTGATGGCCGATCATGCGGGCGCGTTGGTGGCGCCGGATGCGGCCACAGGGTCATGACGCCGGGGGATGGGTGTCGACCAAGGTCGACACCTACCAGAGCGGGGCATTCCACCGGGCATGGCCCGGCGCTACCAGTCCGCGCGCAGGCCGATGTTGCCTTCGATGATCCGGCGCTTCTCGTTGCGGTCACCGCCCAGCTCACGCGTGTAGTCGGCCACGGCGTACGCGCTGATGCTGCGGTTGAAGCGCGCGACCACGCCTACGCCCGCTTCCAGCGCGCGCGAGCGCTGCGCATTGAGGATCGTGTCACTGTCGAACTGGATGCGGTCCTCGCCCGCGCGGCCGTGCCAGTAGTTCACCTTGAAGTACGGCTGCCAGCCGTTGTCGGCCAACTGGTAATCACCGGCCAGGCGCAGGCCGACGCGGCCGGTCCAGGCGTTGTCACTGTCGAAGCGCACCGCAGAGACTTCGTCGCGCCGGTCATCCAGCGAACTGCGCTGCCAGATCACCTGTACCTGCGGTTCCAGCCACCACGAGGACTGCCCGAACTGCAGCAGCGGCTTGCCCACCTCCAGCGACAATGTGGTGCCATCACCCTTGACGTCGATGCCGAGCCCGCGCGAGGAACGCACACGGCCGTCGTAGCGGCTCTGCAGGGCCACCGCGTCGAGGTAGCCGCCCTCGCTGCCGGTCAGGGTCCAGTAGAGGCCCACGTGCTTGTCATCCAGCCGGCTCTGGCCGACCTGCACGTTCTCCCAGCCCAGCGCCAGGCCGGTGGTCCTGCCCTGCGCGCGGGTGCGGCCGACCAACACGCCCACCTGGTTGCGATGGTCGTCAGCGGCGGCCGCCCACACATCCAGACCGGCCTGCACGCCCATCACATCGCCATTGAAGCCAGGCTGTGCGTCGCCCTTCCAGTGGATCTCGCTGCTCTGTCCCACCAGTCGCCCCCAGGCAGTGCGGAAGGCGCCGTTGCCGTAGAGCAGGCGCTGTTCGCCCTGCCGCTCGTGGAAGGTACCGAGGCTGGCCAGCGAGGTCTCGCGCAGCAGCGGCGGCACCACCGCGTAGGCGGCGGTTTCCAGGCGGTACAGCGGCACCACGTCGCCCTGCGCCGGTCGTGCACCCGGGCTGGGCGGGGTCGAGCCTGCACCGGGCAGGCTGCTGCCGGCCACCGGTACATCGGGTACGGCCGGGTCGCTGGGCGGTGCCACGGGCGCCGGCTCCGGCGGTGGCGGCGGCGGTGTCGTCTCACCGGCGGTCAGATCGGGATCAATCGGATCCTCCGGCGGCGGTGGCGGTGCGGGCGTGATCGGCGGCGGCGGCGCGACGTCGGGAGTGGGTGGCGGCGGCGTGGCGTTGCCGTCGCCGTTCGGTGCCGGTGTCGGGCCAGCCACCAGGGTCGAACGCAGGTACCAGTTCTCGCCCGTGCCTGCGTTGACGCCGCCCTTGAACAGGAAGTACTCATAGGCACCGGCCGATACCGGTGCGAACAGCGAGAACGCATTCGCCGCGGTGGTGCCGCCATTCAAGGCCTGCACCACCAGGATGCCGTCGGCCAACGTCGCCGCGCCACCGCCGCCGGCATTGAGGATGCCGATGCCGGTGGTGCCGGTGGCACTGCCGGCATCAATCACCAGGCGGTCGCTGCTGGAGCCATCCCCCGCCAGCACCGTGCGCAGGTACAGGCCGCCGCCCTCGCCGCGGTAATTGCCGCGGATGCTGAAGATATCGCCTGCGCCCGAGCCGGTGAGATCGATGCGCCCGGCGTTGACCACGTTGACCAGCGCGCCCGCAGCGAACGGCCGCAGCGCATGCGCGCCGTTACCCGCATAGAGCGTACTGGTGTCGTCCAGGGTAAGCGTGCCGGTGCCCGTACCGCTGTCGCCGAGCACGAGGTCGCCGTCGAAGGTCAGCTCGGTGCTGCTGGCCAGGCTGATCGCCTCCCAGTTCTGGAAGCGGGCCACGCCGGTGGTCTTGACGTTGCTGAAGTTGAGCTGGTCATTGCCGCTGCTACCGTTGAACAGCGGCACTGCACCCAGGTTGGCCTGGTTGAGGTTGCTGAGGTTGGCCACGTCATCGTCCGGTCCGCCGTCGATGGCGCCGTAGACGATGCCACCGCCATTCCAGTTGAAGGTGTCGTTGCCGGTACTGAGCAGCACCTGCCCGCGCACGGTGCCATCGGTGATGGTCACGCTGTCATTGCCGCCGCTGACGCTGATGTTGCCGCCGATGTACGCGGTGCCGGAGATGATGATGGTATCGGTGTCGAAGCCGGTGACCACGTTGCCGTCGACCGTGCCGCCGGACTGGTCCCACAGGTTCTTGTCCAGCTTCATGTTGACCCGGCCAATGCGGCCGCCGGTCATCCACGCCTGGTCGCCATCCTCGAAGGCGCCGATGATGCGGCCGCCGCTCATGCGGAACGTGTCGATGTTGTCGCCCTGCTGCAGCGCGCCGATGGTGCCGCCGGTCATGACAAAATCATCGCGGCCGCTGCCCTGCGTCACCAGGCCGGTGATGGTGCCGCCGCTGACCGTCATCCGGTCATCGCCGTTGCCCTGCTCAACGCTGTCGAGCGTGCCGCCACTGATCAGCAGCACGTCGTTGCCATCGCCCTGCAGCACGCCGCCGCTGATGCTGCCGTCCAGCATCTCCAGGCGATCATTGCCGGCACCGAACTGCACGCCGGTGCGGCCGCTGATGGTGCCGCGGTTGACCAGCACGCTGTCGCCGGCACCGATGAACTGCAGTGCGGTGGTGTTGCCGGTGCTGATGCTGCCAAGGTTGTCGACACGGCTGCCGCCACCCAGCTGCACCGCGATGCCACCGACCGAACTGATCGCCCCCTGGTTGCCGAGCTGGTGGCCGCCGGCGCCGACCAAGCTAATGGCGCTGCCGCCACCGCTCTGCTGCAGCTGTGCGCCGCTGGTGACGTCGAGGGTGATGCCGGCCTCGCCGTTGGCGCTGACCGGCACGGTCTGCGGGTTGGGCGCTGCGGCACTGCAGATGACGGTCTGCCCGGCCAGCGGGGCGACGTTGTCACAGCCCGCCCACGCGATGGGCACGGTGGCAGCCAGTGCAGCGGGGATGGCGAGGGCCTGCAGCAGGCAGCGGGTCAAGCGGCGCGGACGCGGGGCGGCAACGGACATACGGCACTCCTGGATCGGGACGTCACGTACTGCGGATATGCACACTGCTGGCGCCGCAGAGGCGCACTAAGCATTCAGGTCCCACGTTATGCCGGATGCAGCACACGTCGCGCGTGAAGTAATTCATGCATCACACCGAGTACATGTGCATGAAAGCGTTCATGTTTTTCATGCATCACGGCGACATGCAGCCACGCGTGGCGTGGCTCTACTGACGGCCGCCGTAGGTTCACGCACGAAGCGCGGGTACCACGCATGACGCGTGCGCAGGTAGATCCACGCCATGCGTGGATAACAGCTTGTCCGTGTCGCAGTCAGATCTTCAGGTAGATGCGACGCCGGTCCAGCCACCACGCCACGACCCACCACAGCGCAACGAAGGCGATCGCCTGCAGCATCGAGGCCAGTTCCAGTGCGCCCGGCATCGCCGTGGCCAGCTGCTGCCACACCCGACCCCAGACGCCGGTGGCCAACAGCACCACCGACATCATCGAGGCGCCCACGTAGGCGGTGATGGCATTGACGCCGAAGCGGCGGCCCAGCGCGGGCCAGCCCCTGCGGTCGATCAGCAGGTGCCCGAGCCATAGCGCCAGGGCCGCCAGGCCGCCGGTCCACAGCACGTAGCTCGGCGTCCACAGCTGCTTGTTGAGCGGCAGCACCGTGGCCAGCAGCAGACCCAGCACGGTGGCCGCCACGCCCAGCCCGGCCAGTGCGGAAGCGCGCCCGTTGCGCAGCAGGCCACCGGCCAGCAGGCCCAGCACGGTGCTGGCGAATGCGCCGAGGCTGCTCAACAGGCCTTCCGGATCGTGGCCGAGGCCGGTGCCGGCCTGCCACTGGTAGATGAAGGGCGCGAACAGTGTGGTATCCAGGCGGCTGGCAGGGTTGGTCCACGGCGCCAGATCGCCGATGCCCAGCAGCAGCACGGTGTAGCCCGCCAGCAGTACGACCAGCAGCGCCACTTGGATGCGCGGCCGCACGTACACCGCCACCACGCCGACCACGGCCGCACACAGCGCAATGCGCTGCAGGACACCCCAGATGCGGAAATGATGCGTGTTCAGCGCCCACCACACCAGCAGGTGCAGCAGCACGCCGGCGAGGGCGATGCGCAACGCGCGTTGCAGCACGCCACGGGCCAGCGCCGGGCGCGCGGCGGCGGCGTGCGCGCGCGGCGCTACGCTGAACGCCATCGACACGCCGACCAGGAACAGGAAGAACGGGAACACCAGGTCGGTGGGCGTGCAGCCATGCCAGTCCGCATGGCGCAGCGGCGCGAACACCGCGCTCCAGTCACCGGGGTTGTTGACCAGCAGCATCGCCGCCACGGTGAGGCCGCGCAGGGCGTCGATCGAGCCCAGCCGGCGTGGCGGCGCTGCGTCCATCAAGCCGCCTCGTACTGTCCGGCAATCCAGGTGCCGCGCACCTGCAGGGCATCATCCAGCAGCACCAGGTCGGCCTGGTAGCCCTCGGCGATGTGGCCCAGGCGGTCATCCACGTTGAGGAATTCCGCTGGATAGGTGGACGCCATGCGCGCCGCCTCGGCCAGCGGCTGGCCGAGCAGCTGCACGGTGTTGCGCACGGCCGTGGCCATGTCCAGCGCCGAACCGGCCAACGCACCGGCCGCATTGCGCACCACGCCATTGACGGCGGTGATGGTCTCGCCGTACAGCACGTAGCTGGGATCGTCCGCACCAACCGGCGGCATCGCGTCGGTCACCAGCAGCAGGCGGCCGCGCGGCTTGGCGGCCAGCGCCACGCGCAGGCTGGCCGGGTGCACGTGCACGCCATCGACGATGATGCCAATCCAGCTGTCGCGGTCTTCCAGCGCTGCACCCACGGCACCGGGCTCACGCCCCTGCAGCGGCGACATCGCGTTGTACAGATGGGTGAAGCCGCGTACACCGGCATCCAGGCCGTCGCGGATCTCTTCATAGGTACCGGCGGTATGCCCGGCCGCCACGATCACGCCGCGCTCGACCAGCGCGCGGATCGTCTCCAGCGGCACGCGCTCCGGCGCCAGCGTCAGCAGGGTCACGCCGTTGTCCAGCGACGCGGCCAGTGTGATTTCCCCGGCATCGGGCACGCGGAACTTGCTGGCATCGTGGGTGCCCTTGCGCGCCGGCGCGATGTACGGGCCTTCCAGATGGATGCCGATGACGCCCGGCACCTGCTGCGCGATCGCCTCGCGCATCGCACCGATCGCCTCGCGCATCACGTTCACGTCGTCGCTGATCAGGGTCGGCAACATCGCGGTGGTACCGAAGCGCCGGTGGGCCTGCGCGATGGTGCGCAGCGAGGCGACATCCGGCGTGTTGTTGAACAGCGCACCGCCACCGCCGTTGACCTGTACATCGATGAAGCCCGGCAGCAGCCAGCCGCCGCCGAGGTCCACCTGTTCGTCGGCCTCGCCCAGCTGCGGGGCGGCGTCGGGCAGCAGCGCGATGATGCGGCCGTCTTCGATCACCACCGCCAGGTCGTCGCGGAAATCATCGCCGGTGAGGATGCGGGCATTGCGCAGGACCGTGGCCATCAGACCGTCTCCGTAACCTTGTTCAGGTGCGGCGGCAGGTCGGGATTGAAGCCACGGCGGATCGCCAGTGCGTTGATGGCGCGGTAGAAGCTCTGCACGGTCAGCAGCGGTGCGCACAGCGGGTGCGGCGCGACCGCCACAGGCAGGTTGCCACCGGCGCCGGCCATCCACACCTGGGCGCCGCGCGCACTGAATTCCTCGACCACCGCACGGGTGCCGGCACCGGTTTCATCGGGCTGGGCAAAGGCCAGCACCGGGAAGCCGCGGCCGACCAGCGCCATCGGCCCATGCTTGACCTCGGCCGAGCTGTAGGCCTCGGCATGCAGGCTGCAGGTTTCCTTGAACTTCAACGCGGCTTCCTGCGCGGCGCCGAGACCGAGGCCACGGCCGAGCACGAACAGGTTGGTGGCATTAACCAGGCCATCGGAAACCGCACTCCAGTCGCACTGCCACGCCGCACGCAGCGCATCGGGCAGCAGGTCCAGCGCATTGCGCAGGCTGCTGTCCTGCTTCCAGTAGGCGGCCAGCTGCAGCAGCGCGGCCAGCGAGGCCAGGTAACTCTTGGTCGCGGCCACGCTCTTCTCGGTGCCGGCATGCAGCGGGATGACCGTGTCGGCCAGCTGCGCCAGCGGCGAATCCTCGACGTTGACCAGCGCGACCACGCGCGCACCGGCGGCCTTGGCGGCTTCTGCATTGCGCAGCAGGTCCGGACTCTTGCCCGACTGCGAGATGACGATGAACAACGCACCGCGCAGCTGCAGCGGTGCGGCGTAGACCGAACCCACCGATGGCGACGCCGAGGCGACCACCAGGCCCAGCTGGGTTTCCAGCAGGTACTTGCCGTAGGTGGCGGCATGGTCGGAGCTGCCGCGTGCGCAGGTCACCACGAACGGCGGCGGCGCCGCACGCAGGCTGGCGGCCAGCGTTTCCATCGTGGCGTGGTTGCGTGCGAACTGGCGGGCAACCACGTCGGCCGCTTCAGCAGCCTCGGCGAACATCAGGGTGGCGGTGGGGTCGGACAGCGACATGGCGGACTCAGGCGGGTTCGGAAGGAAGGGGGCGCACGCCGGCCGGGCGCATCGGTGCGGTGGAGCCGCGCACCACCAGCTGCGGCACGAAGCCCTGGTTCTGCAGGGCGGCCGGTGCATCGTCGTAGGCATCGCTGCGCAGCTGCGCGATCAGCAGGCGCGCGGCGTGGCGGGCGATGTCCTCGGTGGCCTGCTTGGCGGTGGTCAGCGGCGGCCACGACTGGCGCGAGAACGGGCTGTCCTCGAAGCCGGCGATGGAGAGGTCGTAGGGCACGTTCATGCCGGCCGACTTCGCGGCCGCCAGCACGCCGGCGGCGATCTCATCGTTGGAGCCGAAGATGGCGGTAGGCGGCTCACGCAGTGCCAGCAGGCGACGCGCACCACGGAAGCCATCGTCGAAGGTGTAGTCACCCTGCACCACCAGATGCTTGTCCACGGTCATGCCGTAGTCCTTCAGCGCGGCCTCGTAGCCGGCGTAGCGCTCGCCCGAGGAACGGTGCGAGGAACCACCCCAGAGGAATCCGATGCGCTGGTGGCCAAGCTGGATCAGGTGCTCGGTGACTTCGTAGGCGGCCTCGCGGTCGTCGACGAACACGCAGGCACCGTCGGCGGGGTCTTCGGTGGCAGCAATGATCCGCACCAGCTTGATGCCGCGCGCGGTCAGCGTCTGGATCAGGTCGCGACGCTCGGACATCGGCGCGGTCAGCACCAGCCCGGCCAGGCGCGAACGCTGCACCCAGTCGGCCAGTTCATCGGCCAGCATCGGCGAGCTCGAATCGCAGGGATGGATCTGCAGGCCGAAGCCGGTTTCGCGGCACGCGGCGAGCACGCCGTTCTGCACGCCGATGATGTGGTACGGGTTCGGGTTGTCGTACACCAGCCCGATCACGAACGTGGTGCCGCTGCGCAGGTTGCGCGCCGACGGATCGGGTTCGTAGTCGAGCTCGGCGATGGCACGCAGCACCCGCGCACGGGTGGCCTGCATCACCGACGGTTCGTTGTTGATGACCCGCGATACCGTCTTCAGCGAGACCTTGGCCTTTTCGGCAACGTCCTTGATGGTCGCTCTGCGCATCGGCTTTTCCTGGGGTTGGCTGCCGTCCATCATCGCCGATCAGGCCTTGTCCTGCGGCAGGCCGGCGCGATGGCCGATCACCGAGTAGAACAGGATGTAGAGGTAGCACGGCACCATCAGCAGGACGAACACCAGCTGGAAATCGATGTGCTGCTTGAGCACGGCGAACAGCTGCGGAATGATCGCGCCGCCGGCGATGCCCATCACCAGCAGGGCCGAGCCGGTTTCGGTGAAACGACCCAGGCCGCGGATGGCCAGCGGGAAGATGGCCGGCCACATCATCGCGTTGGCGAAGCCCAGCAGCGCCACGAAGGCCACCGAGACATAGCCGTGGGTGGCCCACGCGCCCAGGCAGAACAGCACGCCCAGCACCGCCGAGACGGTGAGGTAGCGCGACTGCGAGACCACCTTCGAAATCAACGCCAGGCCGACCACGTAGCCGATGAGCATGGCGAACAGGGTCAGCGAGGTGAACATCTTGGTCTGGTCCAGCGGCAGGTCGAAGCCGTGGCCGTAGGTACCGATGGCGTCACCGGCCATCACTTCCACGCCCACGTAGACGAACAGGCACAGCACGCCCAGCCACAGGTGCGGGAACTGGAAGATGCTGCGGCGCTCGGCGGCACCCGCTGCCGTCGGCGTGGCGTTGGCTTCGGACGGCTTGATTTCCGGCAACGGCGAGAACAGCACCGCCACCGCCAGCACCACCAGCACACCGGCCATGGCCAGGTACGGCGCGTGGATCTTGGCGGCGAATTCGTTGAGCAGCTGCGCCTTGGTCGCTTCATCGGCAGCGGCCACGCTGGCCGACAGATCGCCGATGCCGTGCAGCACCAGCGTGCCGATCAGCACCGGTGCCAGCATGCCGGCGATCTTGTTGCAGATGCCCATCAGCGCGATGCGGCGCGCGGCCGTTTCGATCGGGCCGAGGATGGAGATGTAGGGGTTGATGGCGGTCTGCAGCAGGGCCAGGCCGCTGCCGATCACGAACAGGCCGCCGAGCGCGCCCGGATACCAGCGCTGCGTGGCGAACTCGCCGAACAGTGCCGCGCCCGCCGCCATCACCAGCAGGCTCAGGCTGAGGCCCTTCTTCATGCCGGTGCGGCGCAGGATCCACGACGACGGCAGGGCGAGGAAGAAATACGACAGGTAGAACACCATCAGCACCAGGAAGGCACCGACCTCGCTGAGCTCGAATGCCAGCTTGACGAAGGTGATCAACGGGCCGTTGAGCCAGGTGAAGAAGCCGATCAGGAAGAACAGCACCCCGACGATGGCGATGGAGGCGGCAACGTTTGGACGCGCGCTTGCAGCAGTGACGGCGGACATCAGGTGGGCTCCTGCGGCGACGACCGCAGACGGCGGTGTCGGAGAGTGGCTGGGAACAACGTTGTCACATTCTTTCGGTGGAGCACCGCTGTTTGTCAACTTGATTGCACAGGCCTGATGCGGCCGTGCTGCACTGCGCAACAGCACCACCGTGCTCCGCGCTGAATGCGCTCTGCCCCTAGAAGCCCATGGCGCAACGGCTTGCGGGTTAACGCCGGGTCAAGACGATGTAAACGTTTACGGTGTCTCTCATTCGTTGCGGCGCAGCAACGAAAGTGTCACGAACTCGTTGACATCGTTGTCAACGCAGTTACAGACTCCGCCCCATCGACGGGCCTTTCGTGGGTCCGCTTCCTACCTGCAGCAGGAGCCCGCGTGACCGCCAGCCACCCCGCCCCGGCCCATGTCCTGTCCCGCGTCGCGCCCTCGTTCCTGGCCGCCGACGTCGGCGGCACCCATGTGCGCGTGGCAAGGGCACAGGCCAGCGGCGACGAGGCCCATCCGGTGCAGCTGCTGGAATACCGCAAGTACCGCAATGCGGACTACGCCGGCCTGAGTGCGATCCTCACCGACTTCCTCGGCGACAGCGCGCGGCCCAGCCAGTGCGTGGTCGCCACCGCCGGCTTCGCCCGCGAGGACGGCACGGTGATCACCGCCAACCTGCCGTGGCCGCTGTCGGCCCGCCAGGTGGAAGCCGAGGTCGGCCTGCAGCACGTGCACATCGTCAACGACTTCGAAGCGGTGGCCTATGCCGCAGCGCAGGTTGACGCAAGCGGCGTGCTGCACCTGTGCGGCCCCGAGACCGCGCCGCGCGGCCCGACCCTGGTGGTCGGCCCCGGTACCGGCCTGGGCGCCGCGCTGTGGATCCCTGCTCCGCACGGCCCGGTGGTGCTCGCCACCGAAGCCGGCCAGCCGACGCTGGCCGCAAGCACTGAACTGGAAATGGCCATCGTCCGCCACATGCAGCGCGACCGCGCGCACGTGTCGATCGAACATGCGCTGTCCGGCCCCGGCCTGATGAACCTGTACCACGCCATCTGCGCACTGCAGGGGCAGGCCCCGGTGCTGGCCAGCCCGGATGCGGTGACCGCCGCAGCGATGGCCGGTACCGATGCCTTCGCCCGCCAGGCGCTGGATGTGTTCTGCGGCCTGCTCGGCAGCACCATCGGCGACATGGCGCTGTTCTACGGCGCGCAGGGCGGTGTCTACCTGGCCGGCGGCATCCTGCCGCAGATCCGTGAATACCTGCATGCCAGCACCTTCGTCGAACGCTATCTGCAGAAGGGGCCGATGGGCGAAGCGCTGGCACGCATCCCGGTGAAGGTGGTCGAGCACGGGCAGCTGGGCGTCATCGGCGCCGCCAGCTGGTTCCTGCTCCACGCCAACGCCTGAACCGCAGTACGCAGCAAGCAGTACGCAGCACCGCAGTACGCACGACGCACTGGAATCGCACCATCGCGCCCGGCAGCCCCTGCTGGCGCCAGGCATGACCTGCCATTCGTTCGCCGCCGACAACGCACATCAGTGATGAGGAGAGACATCATGAACACCCGCAAGACTCTGCTTTCGGCAGCCATCGTCGGCTGCCTCGCCTTCTCGGCGCACGCCCAGCAGGCCACCCCGCAGGACCTGGACACCGTGCAGGTGGTGGGCATCCGCGCCAGCCTGGAAAAATCGCTCGACACCAAGCGCAACAACGTCGGTGTGTCCGAAGCGATCACCGCCGAGGACATCGGCAAGTTCCCCAGCACCAACGTCGCTGAAGCGCTGTCGCAGATCCCGGGCGTAACCCTGGACCGCCGCTTCGGCCAAGGCGAGCGCGTCAGCATCGACGGCACCGACCCCAGCCTCAACCTGTCCTTCCTGGACAACCACCCGGTGGCGCAGGCCATCTGGCTGTACGGCGAACAGCCCAACCGCGGCTTCGACTACACGCTGCTGGCCCCGCAGATCCTGGGCCGCGCGGAGATCATCAAATCGTCCGAAGCGCGACTGACCGAAGGCAGCCTCGGCGGCACCGTACTGATGCACACCCGCAAGCCGCTGGACCTGAAGCAGAACGAAGTGGCCGCCTCGGTGGGCTACAGCTACAGCCAGCAGGCCAGCGAAGGCAAGCCGAACGCGGCCGTGCTGTACAGCTGGAAGAACAACGACGAAACCTTCGGCGTGGCCGTCTCGGCCCAGCACTACGAAGAAGCCGTCGACCGCCAGGGCAAGGAAGTGTTCGGCTACACCAAGGCCAGCACCTTCCCCAATGCCACCGGCGTGGCTGCCGACGTGGACGTGCCGAACTCGTTCAACGCCGCCTGGTTCCAGCAGGAACGCAAGCGCGACAGCGCGGTGGTCAACCTGCAGTTCAAGCCGACCGATGAGCTCGAGTTCAATCTGAGCGGCATGTACATCAAGGAAAAGTTCGACAACTACAACCAGTCGCTCTATTCCTTCCTGACCTGGAACCCGGGCACCGTCAACGCCGTCAACCAGCTCGGCGACGTGCGCAACGGCGTGGCCACCAGCGGCCACTCCAATGCCAGCGCCATCGCCAACAGCGGCACGCTGATCTATGACAACAACGTGCGCCTGTCCGAAGTGGTCACCAAGGGCGTGGACCTGCGCGGCGCCTGGAAGGGCGAAAGCTGGGGCGTGACCGGCCAGGCCGGCCAGAGCAAGTCCGACAACAAGAACCTGGCCCAGTACTTCATCGAGCCGTTCTATAACGGCGGCTACAGCTGGAACATGGACAAGGGCATCACCTTCGATGACCCGGCAGGCGCCCGCGACCCGGCCAACTGGGGTTCGGCCGGCGGCTGGTTCGGCAACAACGGCGTGTTCTCCACCGAGAGCAAGGACACCTACGCCCAGCTCGACTTCAACGTCCAGTTCGACAGCATCTTCAACCAGCTGCAGTTCGGCGTACGCCACGGCAAGCACGATGAAGCCTTCACCCTCAACGTGTACGGCGGCGTCACCCCGGGCACGCTGGCCGACGTCGGCACCATCGGCCTGACCGATATCCAGGGCTTCACCCCCGACCAGGGCCGCCACGTGCAGGCCGGCCGCAACAACGTGCTGAACTGGGTGCGCAACAGCCCGATCGACTACAGCAACCCCGATCCGGCCAGCTACCTCAACAACAGCTGGGCGCTGACCCAGACCAACAACGCGGCCTACGCGCAGTTGAACTTCTCCAACGGCCCGCTGCGCGGCAACCTGGGCGTGCGCTACGTCGATTCCAAGACCGAAGGCAGCGGCTTCGTCTACGGCGGCACGCCGACCCTGACCGACCTGGACAGCAAGTGGCAGACCCGCACCAAGAAGGAAGACTTCGTGCTGCCGTCGTTGAACGTCGCGTGGGACACCGACAACGACTGGGTGTTCCGCTTCGCCGCCGCCAAGGTGATCGCCTGGGCGCCGTACAACCAGATGGTCAACAACACCTTCCTCAACGACACCACCCTGACCGGTTCGGGCGGCAACGCCGATCTGTCGCCGTATGAGTCGTGGAACTTCAACGCCTCGGCCGAGTACTACTACGCGCCGCAGGCCGTGGTGGCCTGGTCGGTGTTCTACAAGAAGATCGACAACTACATCGACACCTCGGCCACCATCGAGCGCCAGTACAATTCGATCCGCGATACCTCGCCGGCCACTTGGGCGAACCTCGTCGGTACCAACGGCTGCACCGCCGACGGCTACTGCGATTACAGCATCCAGCGCCCGCGAAACGCCGGCAGCGGCCACGTCAAGGGCTTCAACATCAGCTTCCAGCAGCCCTTCGGCGAAAGCGGCTTCGGCCTGACCGCCAACTACACCTACGCCAACGGTGAGAACAACACCGGCGATCCGCTGCCGTACCAGTCGCGCAATGCCATCGCCTTCAGCCCGTACTACGAGAAGGGCCCGATCAACGCGCGCCTGACCTACAACTGGCGTGACAGCTACCTGGCCGGCGGCTACGTGGCCGGTGCCGCCCCGTCCAGCGTGGACGACTACGCGGAACTGGGTGCCAGCTTCGGCTACACCTTCAACGACAACTGGTCGCTGACGGTGGACGCGCAGAACCTTCTGGACGAGACCTACTTCCAGTACCTGGGCGACAAGGAACACCTGGCTGGCAAGTACAAGAGCGGCCGCCGCTACATGGCCACCCTGCACTTCAAGTTCTAGGGCTGCACCCAGCTGCACATCGCGACGGGCCCGGATTTCCGGGCCCGTCGTACGATGGGATACCGGAATCGCCGCCTGCGCGGCGGCCACGCGCGGCACAGCGAGCCGCCCACCACAGGAGTGAGACGATGCGACCCTTCCCCCTTGCCAGCATGCTGCTGGGCCTGGCAATGCTTCCCGCTGCCGCCCGCGCCGCCGATGCCCCGGCACTGGATACCGGCCCCGGCCCACAGCTGCGCGCCGGCAGCCTGATGCTGATCCCCGCACCGGCCAACGTGCAGCGCGGCAAGGGCGCCGGCATCACCGTGTCCGCAGGCACGGCCTTGCGCGCCGACAGCGAAGCCGAGCAGCGCGTGGCGGGCCAGTTCGCCGATCTGCTCGCCCGCAGTGGCGGCCCGCGCCTGGCGCCGGCCACCGGCAAGGCCGCGGCCAAGACCGGCGGCATCCGCTTCCAGATCATTCCCACCTTCCGCGACACCGGCGAGGGCTACACGCTGGAGAGCACCGCGCAGGGCGTGCTGGTACAGGCCGGCAACGAGACCGGCCTGTTCTACGGCGCCACCACCCTGGCCCAGCTAGCCACCAGCGGCAGCCAGGGCGCGCTGCCGGCCGTGCAGATCCAGGACGCACCGCGTTTCAGCTGGCGCGGCTTCATGCTCGACTCGGCGCGCCACTTCCAGAGCCTGGACGAGATCAAGCGCGTGCTCGATGCGATGTCCGCGCACAAGCTCAACACCTTCCATTGGCACCTGACCGATGACCAGGGCTGGCGCATGGAGATCAAGCGTTATCCGAAGCTGACCGAGGTCGGCAGCTGCCGCCTGCCGGCCGGCGAGAGCGGCATCGATCCGGTGACGAAGCAGGAATACCCGTACTGCGGTTTCTACACGCATGACCAGATCCGCGAAGTGATCGCCTATGCGGCCAAGCTGCACATCCAGGTGATCCCGGAAATCGACGTGCCCGGCCACGCCACGGCCGCGATCGCCGCCTACCCGGAACTGGGTTCGATCAGCACGCCGCTGAAGCCGATCAGCGAATGGGGCGTGTTCCCCAACCTGTTCAACGTCGAGGACGGCACCGTCACCTTCCTGGAGAACGTGCTGGAGGAAGTGATCCAGCTGTTCCCGGCGAAGTACGTGCACGTGGGGGGCGACGAAGCGGTCAAGGACCAGTGGATCGCCTCCAAGCAGGTGCAGAAGCGCATGCGCGAGTTGGGCATCAAGGATGAGATGGCCATGCAGAGCCACATCATCAAGCGCCTGGAAACCTTCCTGGAAGCGCACGACCGCCGCCTGATCGGCTGGGACGAGATCCTCGAAGGCGGCCTGCCGCCGCAGGCCACGGTGATGTCCTGGCGCGGCACCGAAGGCGGCCTGGCCGCGGCCAGCAGTGGCCATGACGTGGTGATGTCGCCGGTCAGCCACCTGTATCTGGACTACCTGCAGACCGGTTCGCCGAACGAGCCGCCGGGCCGCCCGGCCCAGGTCAACCTGGCCAAGCTGTACAACTTCGAGCCGGTACCGGCCGAGCTGGCCGCCGACAAGCGCGGGCACATCCTCGGCCTGCAGGCGAACATGTTCACCGAGCACACCCGCACCTACGCACGCCTGCAGCACAACCTGTTCCCGCGCCTGGCCGCGGTGGCCGAGACGGGCTGGAGCGCGCCGGAGCATCGCGATTTCCGCGATTTCCTCGCCCGCCTGCCGGCGCAGCTGCAGCGCTACCGCGCCTGGGGCCTGGCCTATGCGCAGACCCCGTTCGAAGTGGGCGTGGGCCATACCGACGACCGCGCCGCGAACACGGTGACGGTGTCGCTGGCCAATCCGCTGGGCTATGAAGTGCGCTACAGCACCGACGGCACGCCGGTGACCGCCAGCTCGCCGCTGTACCAGCAGCCGCTGACCCGGCCGCTGCCGGCCACCGTGCAGGCCGCCGCGTTCTTCCAGGGCCAGCCGCTGGCAGCGGCACCGACGATGGCGTCCTACACCGCGCAGTCGCTGCTCAGCCGCCACAGCGAGGAGCTGCGCAGCTGCGTGGGCGAAAAGGGCCTGGTGCTGCGCCTGGAAGACGATGGCCCGCGCGAAGGTGCGCGCACGGTGTTCACCGTGGACATCTTCCAGCCGTGCTGGCGCTGGCCGGCCGCGCAGCTCGATGGCATCGGCAGCGTGCAGGTTCGTGCCGGACGCATTCCGTACTACTTCCAGCTGGCCCACGACGAGCCGGCGCGCAAGTTCGAGAAGGCCAAGGGCCGCAACGGCGAAATGCTGGTCCGTCGTGGCGACTGCACCGGCAAGGTCGTGGCACAGGTGCCGCTGCCGGCCAGCACCGATGCCGATGGCTTCGTCACCCTGCGCGCGGCGCTGCCGAAGGGCGTGTCGGGCACGGACGATCTGTGCATCAACTTCACCGGCGATACGCGTCCGGCGATGTGGGTGCTGGATGAGGTGACGCTGAGGTAGAGCCGAGCCCACGCTCGGCGGCCGTTGCTCCATCCACGCATGGCGTGGATCTACGGGTGAATGCATCCACGCATGGCGTGGATCTACTGACAACGACGTGCTACCTCAGCCGCGCCAGCGCAGCAGGATGTCGCGCAGCGGGGTCAGGGCGGTTGCCAGGCCCGACAACACGCCCAGCGTGTTGGCCAGCGCATCCATCGGGTCGGCGCTGCGGTTGCTGGTCAGTGCACCCTGCGCGAACTCGATGCCCACGCCCATCAGCACCAGGCCCACGCCCGCCCACAGCAGCGGCGTCCCGCGGCGGAACAACTGCACCGCGCTGCCGGACAGGATGAAATAGGCCAGGAAGTGCTCGACCTTGTCGCCGTTCTCGGGCAGGTCGATCGGCGGCGGCGGAATCAGGCAGACCACGATCACCACCAGCACCGCCAGCAGCCAAAGCGCGGTCCACAGCCGCGGCCGACGCAGCGGCTTGATCACCGGCAACCCTGCGCTCACAGGCGCCAGCTCAGGTCACCCAGCTCGAAGGCCGGTTCGAAATCCACCTCGCGCTGCAGGCCGATCACCTGGAAACGTTCGCCCATCTCGGTCGGCAGGGTCAGCTTCTTCACCTGGTCGCGCAGCTGGATGCGGCCCACTTCATCGGTGCGCTCCTCGGCCAGCACCAGCACCTGGTCCAGGCCATTGCCGAGCAGGAAACTGGACTGGCTGCAGTAGCCAGCCAGCTCGAAGCCCCCGTGCAGGCCGGCCTCGGCCATGGCGGTGAAATCCACCGACGCGGTGATGTCCTGCAGGCCCGGCCAGCGGTACACCTCGTTGTGCACGTGGTGGCGGTAGAACGCGCGCACGGTGCCGTCGTCGCGGTCGTGCTGGTAGAACTCGCCACGGTTGTAGCCGTAATCGACGAACAGCATCGCGCCGCGCTGCAGGCCACCCGCCACCGCCTGCAGCCAGTACGGCAGCTGCGGCAGCACTTCGGAGCGGTAGCCATCGGCGAAGGGCTTTTCAAGGTAGCGTTCGAGGTGGCGCACCGCGCCGTTGAGCAGCACATCGGCCGGCTGCGCGCCGCGCATGAAGTTGCCCTCGCCATCCAGCTCGACGGTTTCCTCGTAGACCTCGCCGTCCTTGATCAGGAAGCGCGGGGTCGGCAGCGCGTCGATCACCTCGTTGGCGAACACCACGCCGTCCCAGTCGTCATCGAACGGGCGGTCGACCCATTCCACGCGGCTGGCCAGCTCGGGCGGCAGGTTCTGCTGCAGGCGCTGCTGCTGGCGCTGGCGCAGGTCCGCGCTGGGCTCGAGGATGGCGTAGCGTGCCGGCAGCGCGTCCAGTTCGGCCAGGCGCAGCAGCACGGCCTCGGCGAAGGCACCGGTGCCGCCGCCCAGTTCCAGCATGCGCGCGTGCGCGTCCAGCTGGGCGAACACCGGGGCCAGCGCGTTGGCCACGCTGCCGGCGAACAGGCTGCCGAGCTCGGGCGCGGTGGTGAAATCGCCGCTGCCGCCGAACTTGCTCGCGCCGGCGCTGTAATAGCCCCAGCCGGGGGCGTACAGGCACAGCTCCATGAAGCGCGAGAACGGGATCGCCCCGCCCTGCGCAAGGATTTCGGCACGCAGGGCGGCCGCCAGCTGGTCGCTGTGGGCCAGGGCGTCGGCTTCAGGCAGGGGGAAGGTGGGCTGCATGGTGTCTTCGAATGCGGTGACAATGGTGCACAGGATAGCCGAGCCTTGGAGGACCCTCATGAGCGACACCGCCCCCGTGGCCCTGATCACCGGCAGCGCCCGCCGGATCGGTGCGGCCATCGCCCGCCAGTTCCACGCCTGTGGCTGGTCGGTGGTGCTGCACGCCCATACATCCAGCGCCGAGCTGCAGCAGGCCGCGTTCGACCTGGAAAACATCCGCCCGGGCAGCGTGCTGGCCCTGCAGGCCGACCTGCGCGACGCCGATGCCCTGCCCGACCTGGTCGAGCAGGCCGTGGCCCACTTCGGCCGCCTGGATGCGCTGGTCAACAACGCCTCCAACTTCTTCCCCACCCCGTTCGGCCAGGTCACCGCCGAGGCCATGGACGAGCTCTACGCGGTCAACGCCCGCGCGCCGCTGCTGCTGTCACAGGCGGCCGCGCCCTACCTGCGCCGCCAGCAGGGCTGCATCGTCAACCTGACCGACCTGCACGGCACTGACCCGATGCGCGACCACGTCGCCTACACCATGGCCAAGGCCGCGCTGGAAATGGCCACCCGTTCGCTGGCGCTGGAACTGGCGCCGAAGGTGCGGGTGAATGCCGTGGCGCCGGGCGCGATCCTGTGGCCGGAACAGGGCAAGGACGATTTCGCCCGCGAAGCGCTGCTGGCGCGCACGCCGCTGGCCCGCATCGGCACCGTCGAAGAGATCGCCGAGGCGGTGCACTGGCTGGTGGCCGAGGCCAGCTTCGTCACCGGCCACACCCTGCGCGTGGATGGCGGACGTACGGTCAGTTGACGTTCCGCCAGGCATGGCCCGGCGCTACCAGGCCACATGGATCGGTAGCGCCGGGCCATGCCTGGCGAGCGCAGCGGCAACGAACCCGATCATTCCAGCTCCACGACCTCGAACGCTTCGCCATGCTGCCTGTGCGCGCGCCACAGCGTGGCCAGATCCTGGCCACTCACCGGATCGATGAAGTCCGGGGCGATGTCCGCCAGCGGCTTCAGCACGAAGGCATGCTTCAGTTCCGGGCGCGGGATGCGCAGGTGACCGGGCCCTTCCACCACCAGGTCGCCGTAGAACACCACGTCGACATCCAGCGTCCGGTCGGAAAAGCGCGGCCCGCTGCGGTCGCGGCCATGCGCGTCTTCCAGCGCGTGCAGCCAGTCGTCCAGTTCCTGCAGCGGCAGATCGGTCTCGATCGCCACGCCGTTGTTGAGGAAAGCCGGGCCATCGAAACCGACCGCGGCCGTGCGGTAGGCCGGTGATACCCGCAGCGCGCCGAAACGCTCGCGCAGGGCCATCACCGCGGCGTGGAGGTAGCGGCGGGGCTGGACGTTGCTGCCCAGGCTCAGGAGCACGGTGGTCATGCGGTTCCGGTGACGGCGTTCAGGGGGTGGGGTGGGCATGCCATCGTCACGGCGGCCTGCCTACAATCCGGGACGCACATGATAGGACACCCACATGACCTATTGCGTTGGAATCGAGGTGGACGAAGGCCTCGTCTTCGCCGCCGACACCCGGACCAATGCCGCGCTGGACGATGTCCGCGTGCACCGCAAGCTGCACGTGTTCGAGTACCCCGGCGAGGCGACCTTCGTAGTGATGGCCGCCGGCAACCTGGCCACCACCCAGCTGCTGGTCTCGCGCCTGCAGCGTGATGCCGACGAAGCGCGCACGCCCAACCTGCGGCAGATGCGCCACCTGTTCGAGGCCGCCGCCTACGTGGGCGCGCTGCTGGTGGACAGCCAAGTGAAGTGCCAGCACACCGAACACGGCCACGACGGCGTCAACACGCAGGCCACGCTGATCTTCGGCGGGCAGATCGCCGGCGAGCAGCCGGGCCTGTACATGGTCTACCCGCTGGGCAATGCGATTGCCGCCTCGCCGGAGACGCCCTACCTGCAGATCGGCGAATCCAAGTACGGCAAGCCGATCCTCGACCGCATCCTCGGCCCGGCCACGCGGCTGGAAGACGCCGCGCGCACGGCGCTGCTGTCGCTGGACTCGACCATCCGCTCCAACCTATCGGTGGGCCTGCCGATCGACATGGTGATGCTGCGCAAGGGCGAACTGCAGGTGGGCCAGCAGATGCGCTTCACCGCCGATTCGCCGCTGTACGCCGACATCCACAACAACTGGTCGCGGCGGCTGGAGCAGGCGGTGGCGAGCCTGCCGCGGTTTCCGTGGGAAGCGCCCGGCACCGACGCATGAAACCCCCGGCCTTGGCCTGGCGCTACCGGATTAAGGTGACGGTAGCGCCGGGCCATGCCCGGCGACCCGGTGTCAACCCAGCGCTTCGGCCACCGCGCGGAACACCTGCTGCATCTGCAGCGGCTTACGCAGCACGTGCACGTCGATGCCGGGCGGGAAGGCGCTGGTGTCCAGCTCCACCGCGGCCTCTTCCAGCACCAGCGCAGGGCCGGCGTAGCCCAGCGCAGCCATCTCGCCCAGCAGCTGGCTGGCCGGCAACAGCCGCGAGCCGGCATCGGCAATGACCAGCGCCGGCATCGCTTCCTGCTGCATCCAGCGCAGCGCGGCCGGGCCGTCGGAAGCCAGCTGCAGCTGATACCCCTGGCTGGACAGCGCGTTGCCCAGCAGCGACAGCCGCGTGGCTTCGCCATCAACCACCAGGATCGACTGGCCACTGCCCAGCGCCACCAGCTGTTCGGCCGGCTCACCGCCCTCGGCCAGCTCATGCATCGGCAGCCGCAGCTCGAACCGCGTGCCTTGCCCCAGCTGGCTGCTGACGTGGATGCTGCCACCGGCACCTTCGACGATGCGCTTGCAGGAGATCAGGCCCAGCCCGGTGCCGTCGGCCTTGGTGGTGAAGAACGGATTGAACAGGTGCGACAGCGTGTCGGCATCCATGCCGATGCCTTCGTCGTCGACCACGATGCGCAGCCAGTCCACGCCCTCGCGTTCGCCGGCATGTTCGGCGGTCAGGCCCAGGCGCCCGCCCTGCGGCATCGCCTGGATCGCGTTGAGCGCCAGGTTCAGCAGCACCTGCTGCAGCTCGGTGTAATTGGCGTCGACCGCCAGCCCTTCGTCCTGCACCTTCAGCTCGAGGTTTACTGCCTCGGGCACGTTGCTGCGCAACAGCAGCGCCACGGCCTGGAACAGATCATCGATGAAGATGCGCTCGCTGGGATTGCGCGAGCCACGCACGAAGGACAGCATCGATTCGGCCATCTCGTGGCCACGGCGGCCGCACTCGGCGATGACGTCGGCCAGGTGATGCAGCTGCGGATCTTCCGTACGTGCCTTCAGCAGGTCCGGCATGATCAGCAGCGGCTGCAGGATGTTGCGCAGGTCGTGGCTGAGCCCGGCGGCAAGCAGCGAGAGGCTCTCCAGCCGCTGCGCGCGCATCAGTTCGGTTTCCACGCGCAGGCGCTCCACCGCGCTGCGCGCATCACGCACCGCACGCGCCACCGCCGACGGCAGGCGCGCCGGGTGGTGCTTGATGATGTAGTCGTTGGCGCCCTTCTGCAGGGCCGCCACCGCGTTCTCCTCGCCCATCGTGCCGGAGACGAAGATGAAGGGAACATCCGGTGCGGCCTCACGCACGATGCGCAGCGCTTCGTCACCGGAGAAACCCGGCATGCTCAGGTCCGACAGAACGATGTCCGGCGCGAAGCTGGCCAGCGCCTGGCGCAGCTCGGGACCGCTCTCCACGCGCTCGAAACGGGCGTCCAGGCCCGCGTCGAGCATCTGTTCGGACATCAGCTCGGCATCTTCCGGTGAATCTTCCACCAGCAGGATGCGCAGCGCCCCGAGGGCCGGACCGGTCAAGGGCATGGCCTTACTCGACGTCCGGTGCCTGGTTGATCAGCGCCCAGAACTTGCCCAGGGTCTGCACCGCGCCGAAGAACTGATCCACGTCCACCGGCTTCACCACGTAGGCGTTCACGCCCATGTCCCAGCTGCGCGCCAGGTCGCTTTCCTCGCGCGAGGACGACAGGATGACCACCGGCAGCCGCTTCAGTTCCTCGTGCTCGCGGATCTGCCGCAGCACTTCCAGGCCATCCATGCGCGGCATCTTGATGTCCAGCAGCAGCACGGCCGGCAGGCCCTCTTCGCGGCCGGCCCAGGCACCGCGGCGCAGCAGGTAGTCCATCACTTCCACGCCGTCCTCGACGTGCACGATGGGGTTGGCCAGGCGGGCCTCCTGCAGTGCATCGACGGCCATTTCAGCGTCGGCCGGGCTGTCTTCGGCCAGGAGGATGGTGCGCAGCGTCGTCATGCGGAAGACCCTTGGTTGACTGCATCCAGTGCCGGAGGCAGATAGAAATGGAAGGTGGCGCCAGCGTCGGGCGCGGCTTCGGCCCAGATGCGGCCACCATGGCGGGTCAGCACGCGGCGTACGCTCGCCAGGCCGATGCCGGTGCCGGGGTAGTCACTAGCCTTGTGCAGGCGCTGGAACACGCCGAACAGCTTGCCGGCGTAGGCCATGTCAAAGCCTGCACCATTGTCGCTGACCGTGAACTGATGGCCGCCATCGGCCTGCTGCTGGTAGTCCACGCGGATCTGCGCCGGATCGCGGTTGCCCGAGTACTTCACCGCGTTGCCGAGCAGGTTCAGCCACACCTGGCGCATCATGTTCTCGTCGGCCACCACGATCGGCAGCGGCGCAATGTTCCACTCCACGTGGTGGGCCACGCCGCTGTTTTCGGCATCGATCTTCAGGTTGGCATCGAGCATGGCCCGCGTGTCGGCCACCAGCGTCTGCATGTCCACCGCCTGCTGGCGCATCGCCGCGCGGCCCAGCCGCGAATAGACCAGCAGGTCGTCGATCAGTGCCGCCATGCGCCGCGCCGAACCGGAGATCACATCCAGGTAGTGATGGCTCTTCTCGTCGGCGCCCTCGCCCAGGTGCCGCGACAGCTTGTCGGAGAAACCGGCGACGTGGCGCAACGGTGCGCGCAGGTCGTGCGACACCGAGTAGCTGAAGGCCTCCAGTTCGCGGTTGACTTCCGAGACCTGGGCCACCTTGCCTTCCAGCTGGCGATTCAGTTCTTCCACGCGCCATTGCACGGCGCGCTGCACGGTCACATCGCTCACCGTCATCAGCACCACTTCATCATCGGTGTCGGGCAGCGGCATGCGCCGCGCGTTGATGAGCATGTAGCGCACCGTGCCGTCGGTGCGCTGTTCGTGTTCGAAGTCCCACAGTTCGCGCCCGCGCAGCAGCACGTCGGACAGGCGCTGCCGCACGACCGGATCCTGCCACGCGCCTTCGCCGACATCGGCCAGCAACGTGCCGTCGGCCCGCTCGTCCTGCAGCCCGTACAGTTCGGCGAACGCCGGGTTGTGCAGCTGCACGCGCAGGTCGCGGTCGAGCAGCACGATCGGCTCGCGCACGGTCTGCAGCACAGAGGCGGCCCGCGCGGCCGCGCGCAGCGATTGCCGCTCGGCCTGCAGGCGGCGGCCGATCTGCCGCTGCAGCAGCCACAGCACCAGGCCCAGCAGGCACAGCTGCACCACCAGCGAGCTCCACGACACCAGCTCGGTCTGCTTGCGCTGGCGTGCCGCCTTCTCGGCACGCGCCGCCAGCAACGCCTGCTCGCTGGCCTGCAGTTCTTCGACCAAACCGCGGATCGGGTAGCGCGTGCTCAGGTCCTGCACCAGCACGCGCTGGTCAGTGTTGGGTTCGGAGCGCGCCAGCTGGCGGGCCAGCGCCATGCGCCCTTCCAGCATCGATTCGATGCGGCCGATGCGGATCAGCTGGTCGGGATTGTCGCGGGTCATCCGGGCCAGCTCGGTCAGCCGCTCTGGAATGTCGTTGGCCTTGGCCATGCGCCCGCGCAGGCCGGGCGCATCCACGCCCTTGGACAGGGTCAGCGCCGCCGACTCGACGTCGCGAACGTCGGCCTGCAGCTGCTGAAGGGCCACGCCGACCGCCTGCGTGTGGCTGACCCAGGCCATCGCCTGTTCGTTGTCCTGCTGCAGCTGACGCAGGGTCAGCCAGGGGACGATGATGATCGCAGCAGCAGCGAGTGCCAGGGCAGGCAACCGCCAACGATCCCAGATGTCATCACTGAACACCAGCGCCATTATCCATCGTCAACGAAGCGATGGCGCCAATATAGCGCAGCCGTTCACTCCGCGAACACACGACAGGGGCGCCCCCTGCGGGACGCCCCTGTCCACTTCAAGCGAGCGCCGGTATCAGCGCTTGGCCGCGGCGTTGACCTTCAGCGCGGCCGAATCTACGCGGGTCACGCCCTTGATGCCCTTGGCAGTGGTGACGGCCTTGTCCTTCTCGGCCTGGGTGGCAACGGTGCCGCTGAGGCTGACCACACCGTTGACCGTTTCCACCTTCACTTCGGTGCCCGGGACATTGCTGCTGGCCAGCAGGTCAGCCTTCACCTTGGTGGTGATCCAGCTGTCGGTCACCGGCTCGTTGGAGTCGTGGCGATCCGCGTGGGTCATCGCCTTGTGGTCGGCCTTGGCCGGATCCTTCGCCATCGAATCCTGCGCGAACGCTGCGGAGGAAGACAGGGCCAAGCCCAGGGTGAGGGACGAAGCAATCAGGGTGCGGGTCAGGTTGCTCATCGTGCGGTGCTCCTTCTGGATGTGCTGCCAGTGTGGACAGGTGCCTGTGTTGCAGGCGTCGGGCCGGGGTCACGCTGCCGTGAATCCTCGAAACGCAGCGGTAACCGTTCAGTTTTGTCTTGCCCGCAGCCTCGTTCTACGCTTTGTCTCCCCCACCCTGCGAGCGGTCCATGCGCCCCGACCTGCAACTGGCCCTGATCGGCTACGGCCTGGCCGGCCGTGTCTTCCACGCCCCGCTCATCCAGCACACGCCCGGGCTGGCCCTGCACAGCATCGTCAGCTCGCAGCGTGACACCCTGCTGCGCCGTTTCAGCGATGTGCACGTGCGCGCCACCGCGCAGGAGGTGTTCAATGACCCGGCCGTGGACGCGGTGGTGATCGCCACGCCGAACGCGCAGCACGCGCCGCTGGCGATTGCCGCATTGGCCGCCGACAAGCACGTGCTGGTCGACAAGCCGTTCGCGCTGGACGTGGCCGAAGCGGAAACGGTGCTGGCCGCCGCGCGCGATGCCGGGCGCATCGCCACGGTGTTCCAGAACAGGCGCTTCGATGCGGATTTCCTCACCCTGCAGGCGCTGCTGGCCGAGGACACGCTGGGCGAGGTGGCTGAATGCCATGCGCATTTCGACCGCTACCGGCCGCAGGTGCGCGATCGCTGGCGCGAGCAGGAAGGACCCGGCAGCGGCCTGTGGTACGACCTTGGCCCGCACCTGCTGGACCAGATGCTGGTGCTGTTTGGATGGCCGCAGGCGATCGATGCCGATCTGGCCGTGCAGCGCGAAGGCGGCAGCGGCATCGACTATTTCCATGCGGTGCTGCATTACCCGCAGCACCGCGCGATCGTGCATGCCGGTTCGCTGGTGGCCGCGCCGACGCCGCACTTCGCGGTGCATGGTCGCGACGGCAGCTGGGTCAAGCACGGCCTGGACGTGCAGGAAGCGCAGCTGCGCCGTGGCGTGGCGCCGGGCGCGCCCGGCTGGGGCATCGACCCGCGGCATGGCGAGCTGCTGCGCTACGATGCGGAGGACAACGTGCAGCGCACGACGGTGGACAACCTGCCGGGTGACTACCGGCGGCTGTACGCGCAGTTCGCGGCGGCGATGCGTGGCGAGGGCGAGCCGACGGTGAGTGGGGGGCAGGCGCTGCAGCTGATGCGGTTGCTGGAGGCGGGGATGGTGAGTGCGCGCGAAGGACGGCGGGTGGTGTTGGGGTGATCGGCAGGGCTGCGCCCTGCACCTGCTCAACGCAACGGCAACGGCAACGTCAAAACCGTGCATTCCGTGGGTTGGCGGGGTGGCTCAGGTTGCGGGGGACGGCGCAAGTGCGTCCCTGTAGCCTCGGTCGCGCCATCCATGGCGCTCACGCTCCCGCAACCTGAGCCACCCCGCCTTCGACAGTTTCCTGCGGGCTGTTGGAACCTGCTGCTGATGGTGGACGCTGTGGGTGGGTGCCGACCGTTGGTCGGCACGGCCTCGGATCTGGCAGGTGTCGACCTTGGTCGACACAGTAGAGCCACGCCATGCGTGGATGGCGTGGAAACGATCGGCTTGGGAAAGCACGGTAGCGCCGGGGGGGGGGGGGGCCCGGGGGGCCCACACCCACGGTTAGGGTGGGCGTATTTATTGGGGTGGGCGCCACAAAGGTGTGGGTGGAGG